>JAICPS010000147.1 GCA_025929715.1 Anaerolineae bacterium
CCGCAGGTCATCCAGAGCGCGCCGCCCCGCACTTTCCATCGCGGCTACGTCGCGCAGGACAGGCATGTGGGGAAAGGCTGCCCGCACCGATTGCCAGGCGCGCGCAAGTTCCGGCGACAGATCAGAACGGCCGAACAGCGAGGGCGGATCGCTCATCGGCGCCAGCCACGGCACAAGCAGGTTCATCTCGCGCTTCATGTTCTGCAGATGATCGGCGGCGCGCTCCATAAACAGACGGCAATCCTGCAATACGTCCGGGCTGATCGAGCCGGCAGCCTCTTCCAAAAACGTAATGAGATGACCCTCCAGTTGAGGCAGCCATTCACTCGCTACCTCGTCGAGCAGCGCGGGCCACTGCTCGGGCGTATCGCGCGTAGAGCGTATGCGCTGCTGTAATTCCTGAAGATACTGTCTGAAGGTGTGCAACCGTTGGTCGGAAATCCCTCCAGGTACAGTTTCAACCAGCAAACCGATCGTATCTAGCAATCCCTGCCAGCGCGCCCAGCGCCAGGTCGGGCGCTGTGGTAAATCGGCCAGCGCCTGTTGCAGCGCAATCAGACAGGCTGCCAGATTCCCGCTGTCGACGGTGGACACGTAGCGGGGCGGCAGCGGCGCGAAGGTGATCGTGTCGATCCAGTTAATGAAGTGCCCGCGGTATCGCTCCACATGCTCGAGGGAGTTGAACGTCGAGCGCAGGCGCAGCATCAAGGTCATGGGATCGATGTAGCCAAAATCGTAGGCAGCAATGACCGACAACAGGTATAGACCGATATTGGTAGGTGACGTGCGGTGGGCAACGACGCCTTTCGGATCTTCCTGGAAGTGATCGGGCGGCAGCCAGTTGTCATCTGGGCCCACAAATCTCTCAAAGAAAAACCAGGTCCGGCGCGCCAGGCGGCGTAGCCGCATGCGTTGCTCGTCAGTCACATCGGTTACCGGCGGCGTCTCTGGACGGCTGATGAAATAGGCGAGTTCGGGTGAGAGAGACCATAGTATCAACAACGGCAGCGCCACGCGCAGGGCATCAGGGTTGACCAAAAGTAGCAATAGTCCCAGTATGGTCGACAGCAAGAAGGAAGAGAGCATCTTCCTCCAGGCAAGATCGAGGCTGATGTCGTCTCCAAAAAGGCGCGCGGTATGGGAAGCCGTCGTCCATTGCAGCAAGTTACGTCGCGTGACCAGGACGCGAACCAGCGTGGTGACGATGGCGTCCACGTTGAGAATCGCTTCGTAGGGTAAAAAGGCAATATAAAGCAGCCAGCGCACAAGGCCGTCGCGTAGTTGGCGCACTACATCAACGCGGCCGCCCGCCACGAAGCGCACCAATGAAGAAGCCACGCTCGTGAGGAGCGTGGCGGCAGGGGTGAAAAGAGCGGCCAGCGTCCAGACGAGGGCCGATCCGGGTAGAACAGTCCAGCCGGCGATCAGCAGCAGCAACAGCAAAGGCGAAAGAAGGCTGCGGCGCAAATTGTCGGCGATCTTCCAAAGGTCGATAAGTTCCAGCCGGTTGCGACGCCAACCATCTACCGTTGGCACAAACGGCAACAACCAGGGCAACAACTGCCAGTCGCCACGCACCCAACGGTGGCTGCGGTGCACCTGCAAAAGGTAGTGCGGAGGGTAGTCTTCGTAGAGAATCACGTCGGTGACGAGGGCGGCACGGCCGTGGATTCCCTCGAACAAGTCATGACTCAGCAGAGTATCGTCAGGGATGGCCCCGTGCAGACTGCGCTCAAAGGCATCCACGTCATAAATGCCTTTGCCAACGTAAATCCCCTCGCCAAATAGATCATGATAGACGTCAGATACGGCAAGGCTGTACAGGTCTAGGCCGGTGTCGCCGGCAAAGACCCGGGTGAAAAGAGACTGTCTGCCCCAGTCGGGCTGAATTTCTGTGCGCGGCTGCAATATCGTGTAACCGGCGACAACTCTATGGCGAAGCGAATCACCCTTGCCGGTCGCGGTGTCGAATTGAGCCTGGTTCAGAGGATGCGCCAACGTGCCCACGAGCGTGGCAGCGCTTTCGCGCGGCAGAACGGTATCGGCATCGAGGGTAATGACATAGCGCACATGCGGCACGAGCGACATATCGCCAATTTGAGCGTGGAAAGTCGTGTCTTCGGCGCCACGTAAAAGGCGGTTAAGCTCGTGCAGTTTACCCCGTTTGCGCTCCCATCCCATCCAGACTCCCTCCCGCTCGTTCCAGACCCGGCGCCGGTGGAAAAGATAAAAAGAGGCGCGCCGGTAGTTACGATTTAGGGCATCTATTCCTTGGGTAGCGGTATCCAAAATGGCCCGGTCTGTGGTAACGACCTGCTGCTCAGCGTCGGTGAAGTCAGTCAGCAGTGCAAATAGAAAATTGGCATCTGGATTGCGCAGGTAATGCCCTTCCAACTGTCTCAACAGAGAGTCTACTTCTGTCTCGTCGCCGAGCATCGAGGGGATGACGATCATTGCCCGGCAGCCATCAGGGACGCCCTCCGAAAAATCCAGTTTAGGCAGCACGCGTGGCGCGAGGGTCTGCGTAAGCGCCCAGTTGACAAGACTGGTAGCCACGGAGACGGCGGGGACGAGAAGAAGCAGGAGGGTAAGAACTGTGCTTAGTAATGGAGCATCGGCGGCTGTCAGATAGAGGGCGCCGATCCACAAAAGTAGCAACACGACGAAGGTAATACTACCTAAATAGACAAAGGTGGGGCGCGCAAGCAGGAGCTCTTTTAGGCGGGTAGCAAAGTGAGGCTTGTAGCCTAGCTGCCGCTCCAACTGGCTGCGTCCTGTATCGACAAGATAGTAACCAACGTGCGCCTCACGTGGCAGCCGCAATCCGTGCCACTGGGATCCGTCCGGCGTTTGACCGAGGCCCGGCGCCGGGACGCCGTCTGGAGCGTGTGAATCTGTGGCATATCCGTGTTGCTCTGCGAGCGCAACTGCCTGTTGGGCTACGGCAATTTCCTCGCTGTTGGATCCCGCCGCAAGCTTTTCTACCGCCTTGCGATAGCGATCGCGCGTGTCGAAATCCATGAGACTGTATATTTGCGCTGGATCTTCGGCGAGCGTTTGCTCAACGAGGCTTACGCTCTCGAAGAAGTCTTTCCAGTCCTGGTGGGCCAGTGCGTGCAAGGTGGGAACACAGCTGGCGACGACGTCCTCGTCACGGAGATCGATCGCGACGCGTAAGGCCGGTGGGGTCGCCGCTTCTTCTACTCGACCCGGACTCCGTCCGGCTGCTGTCTGGGACATTGCCGACTGAACGATCGCTTCCAACAAGACCACGCGCAGCATAATTGGCAGCGCCCACAGCTCGCCGATACGCAAAGGCTGAATTTGCTGATATTCGTCGAGAAAACGCCTGATGCGCTCCTCATCCACCTCGCAACGCTCTATGACGACAAGACGGCGCGCGATGTCGTAAATGCGTGGGAAGCCGGCTAGTGGCCCGTCGTTCGCCAATTTAGGGAGCTCATCGTAATAATGCGCGGGGAAATCTTCTTGTACCAGGTGTTGGGCGCGCTGCAACAGGTAATAATTGTCCAGGT
The DNA here is from genome assembly GCA_025929715.1 of Anaerolineae bacterium. Taxonomy (GTDB): domain Bacteria; phylum Chloroflexota; class Anaerolineae; order Promineifilales; family Promineifilaceae; genus JAAYYY01. The sequence continues at coordinate 3,537 of JAICPS010000147.1, forward strand.
ACCACTCGGCGGCATACGATAGCCCCAGCTCCTCACGAGAGGCGCTCAAGAACACGTCGTAGGCGCGCTCTAAGAGCAGCTCCTGCTGCTGCAAGCGCTTCATAAAGACGCGCTTGGCGTCGCGACGCCTGGCATCATGGCGCCCGCCCGGCACGAGGCGCGCCAGCGAGTGTTGTTCGGCCAACTCGCGGGCTGTCTTTTCTAGCATCCCCCGCTCTTGTCCCCCTTCCGAGCCCTCGATAGCGGAAGCGTCCGAGCCCTCGATAGCGGAAGCGTCCGCGTCCTCGGTAACAGATGTTACCGAATTAAGCTCCTGCGGGCGCATTTACGACCGTCCGCACTCCCATACCGCTGTCTGACTTCTCTTGTGCAGCGACTTCGGCTTGTGTCTTCTTGAACTCATGGCGAGGTACATCCTGAACGATGAGCATGGGTGTGCTGCCATAGGTGATAAAGCTGGTGACAACGCTTCCGTAGCGCCGCTTCCCGTTTCCGGAGTAGCCATGGGCGCTAAAAATTAGCAGGTCCGCTTCCTGTTGGCGGACAAAGTCATGTAGGCTTTCGATGACGTCGTCGCTGATTAGCAGGTGCGTGCTAGCCTTATTATCCATGCGCGACTCCAGTTGCGCCAGGTACTTTTCAGCTTCAACACGATTCCGCGCGACTACTTTTTCGGCGAGCGCATTGTCTTCAGGTGAAAGTGGCGCACGCCTCGGCATTTCCGGTCGCGCCACAGCGGTGACCAAAAGTGTTTCCGTTTCGGACCCCCCATCGGGGCCCCGACCGAGCGCACGCACAAGTGGCAGAACAAACTCGGCGCGCTGAGAACCGTCCAGCGGGACAACAATGCGCCGGTAGTGCAGATCCCCAAAAGATTCATTGCGCGCATGATAAGCGGGAACGAGCATTACGGAGGTGTGGGTGGTCACGATTACTTTCTGTACCACGCTGCTCATGTTCCAGCTACTAAGCCCGCTGCGGCCGTGGCTGCTCATCATAATGAGGTCTACATTCCGTTCCTGGGCGAACTCTACAATTCGCCCGGCTGCATCGCCCAGAAGCAAAACCGGCTCGGCCTCGATGCCGGCGTTGGAAAAAAGCTCGGAGATTTCTTCCAGGTAGAGCGACGCTTCTAGCTTCCGCAAGCGCCAATCAAGCGGATCGACAGTATGGCTCTCACTTTGATCGCCGGTCGTTTGCAAGACGTGCACGAGTATGACACTGCTATTGGTAGCCTGAGCGAACGCTAAAGCAAAAGGTAAGACGGTTTCAGCGAGTCGCGAACCGTCTAACGGAAGGAGAACTTTCTGTATCATAATCAGGACTCCTTGCTCACTTAAATTGAAGGAAAGACGGGTAAGCGACAGGTGCAGTTCCTGAATGCGGTTAAGGAACGTCCCTGCCGGAATAAACGGATCATACCGCCGGCCGCCCACGGCCGGCTATATGAAGCAGATACATACTTGGGTACAAAATATTTAGTGTGCCAAGCCGAATAAGTGATGGAGATCAGGAGTACGAGTAAGGCCTGTTTCAGGCAAGAGGCATTTCGGCATGGAAATCGTGAATTCCAAATGGAAAATGAAGCGGGGCGACAATCGTAATATGTGTTCCGGCGTTGGGCGCCGATTCGACTTTCAACGAGCCGCCGAGCAGATGCAGGCGATGGCGGATCTTTACCAGCCCACTATTACGGTTGTGTTGGCTGCTTCCGACCGATCCGGGATCAAATCCGCGACCATCGTCGCGAATCGAGATGCGCACGTGTGCATCAGCCTTCGCCAGATTAATGTTTACACGAGAGGTTGCGGCATGTTTGATGACGTTAAAGAGCAGCTCGCGTACCATCTGGTATAGCATTGTGAGCAGTCCTTCGTCACGAACCGGGAACGACGCTTCGGCCTGTACGTGGATGGCAAGTTTATAGCGTTCGTTCATATGGGTCGCCAGCCAGGCGATGGCTTCGCTGAGCCCTTCATCGTACAAAATAGGCGGGCTAAGATCGGTGCTCAGATTGCGGCTGGTCTCGACGCAATCTAACAGCATCCGCTCCATATCCTGCGCTTCTTGCAACGCTGCTTCAGATTGCCCATGGTCCAAAAGCTGCCGCAGCATGGTTGTTTGCATCAACAGGCTGTACAGCCGCTGCTGCAAGTCGTCATGTAGTAGATGAGCGATACGATGGCGCTCGTCACGCTCGGCAATTGCCAGTTGCGACGACAATGTTCGCACTTGCTCCGATCGTAGTTCAATGCGCTGCTCCAGCGTTTCATTCAGCTCGCGTAATCGTGAAAGCGTCTCGCTACCTTCTGTGATGTTTTCGATGGCGACCAGGATCAGCGGCAGCGAATCCATGCGGCAGGCGTTCAGACGAAGGACGCGATGTCCAACCCCTTCAAAATCCTGCTCTAATGTATAAGCCGCAAACGCTTGGTTTTGCGACTGCACACCGTCCAACAATTGGCGCAATTCAGGTATGTCCCACTCGCGATTTCCCAGTTCAAACAAAGAGCAATCAATCGTTTGCGAGGGTGTGAGCCCGAACAACTCGTAGAAACAGCGATTGGCAAACTGCACGATCAGCGCATCGTCCAGAATTAACAGTCCTTCGTGGACGGTATCGGCTATTCGTGCGATGAAGGTGTTGGTGTGGCTCAGAAGGAGTCCATTTTCCTCTGACGCAGCATAGCGCCGAAGCAGGTAGTTAAGGCTCTTCATATAATGGTCGTCAACCATAGTAGTCAAAGAGAAGCCCCGTCGTCGGTACGACGGAGCTTCTGCAATCTCTCGTCCAGAGAATGGAAGAGAGGAAGAGGTATAATGATGTTAAGCCGCTTTCACCCGAACGCATGAAGCGCGAGTACTGTCCGAGACGTGACGAAAGTACTGTTATTCAGTTACAATAGTACTGTGCAAATAGGGGCATAGCTGTGCTTTTGCCAACTGCGCTCATTGTTGCTTCATAGAGCCTCCATCGGCTAACATACGCCTACATAGTGAGAGTAAGTCGTGGACGAAAAGAAAGAGAGTGCGCAGGTTATTCGTATCGCTTTAGCCGAAGACCATCACGTGGTACGCACCGCGGTCGCTTCACTATTGTCGCGGCACACTGAATTTGAGGTCGTCGGCGAAATTGCCGAAGGAGGAAGCCGTCTTCTGGAGGCAATGGACAGGCTAGAGCCGGATCTGCTATTGCTCGATGCCCATATGCCAGGGCATGACGTAATTCAGGATGTGAACAAGTTGCTTAAACAGCATCCAGACCTAAAGATCCTGGTGCTTTCAGCGTATGACCGTCGCGAATATGTGCTTGGTTTGCTGAAAGCCGGCGCATTGGGCTATGTACTGAAGGACGATTCGTCTCATATGTTGCTCAGTGCAATTAGGGCCGTTGCCCGCGGCGGCGAGTGGGTTTCGCCACAGGTAGCGAACGTGCTTCTGGAGTCCGTGCGCAACCAGGAACAGCTGCCGGGTGCGACGCTTACGCCGCGCGAGCTGGAAGTGCTACAGGCTCTGGCGAGCGGCGCGGCTAACAGCAAGATCGCCGAGCAGTTGTTCATCACCGAGCAAACGGTGAAAAACCACGTCAGTAACATCTTCAAGAAACTCGGCGTCGAAACACGTGTGGAAGCAGTCCTTTATGCTTTCCGCCACGGCCTGGCTTCTCCAGACGAGTAAGATTGTTCCTTGATGACCGGCATTTGCGAAGTGCCGGTCACCTCGAAGGCGCCTCAACTTGGTATCCAAGCGACGAGTCGCGTGCCATTATTCGGTCTGGAGAAAATCTCCAACCGCCCGCCTACAGATTCCAATCGCTCCCGCATGCCCAAAATTCCCATTCCTTCTCTCGCCGGATTGGTCTCAAATCCAATGCCATCGTCTTCTACAGTCAGACACAGGTTGCCGGCGCTTTTCTCAAGGGAAACCTGAACGTATCGAGCCTGAGCGTGCTTGCTGACGTTGGTCAGCGCTTCCTGGAGGAAACGATAGGCGACAATCTGGACAGAGGACGCAAGGGCCAGCGAGTCATTTACAGTCAGGCGGCAATCAATCGCAAAAGAGTTGCGTTTCGAGTAGTCGTGACAGAGCCCTTCCAGCGCCGATTTGAGTCCTAGATCGTCCAGCACCGTGGGCCGGAGCTTATGTACGAGCCCGCGAAGGTGAGCCATTGCCTGCTCGCTCAGCCCTATCGCGGTATCCAACTGTCTTTGCATTCGTTCGGTTGCTTCCCGATCCGATTCTCCGACCGCGAGATCTTCACGGATCATTTCCAAGCTTAGCTTCAGAGCGGTCAGCAGCTGGCCCGCCTCGTCATGCAGCTCGCGCGAAACACGACGTCGCTCTTCTTCCTGGGCCGAAACGATTTTACGTGTAAGGAGGCGCAAGCGTTGCAACTCGTCTAGATTCTGGATGTCCAATTCCTGGGTATGTCCTTCTGCAGCCATCTCTATACTCTCAGCCGATCTAAAGGGTGCCACAAATTTCACGAATTTATCTAGCGCGTAACAATATTAAACGCAAACGACAAGAACTCCCGGAGTGCGGCGGTTTAATTCAACAAAACAGTACTCTCGTACTGAAACGCAAGGTACGACAGTGTCATGCAATGAACTCGTCCTCGATTATCGTTATGGTACCACAGATTCCCAACTGTACTGAGGCGGGGAGCTTAAATTTATATAAGGTAGCATGATGAGAGATTACGGTGACGCAGTACTTACCGCACAGCCCCTGCGCCTGAAGAAAAACGGCGCCGCTGACTCCATAAACGGTTCCATCGCTTCTGTTCCTCGCGCCCTCAAAGAGTTGGTTCTGGTCATCGACGATTCAGCCGCGATGATCGACGTGCTGACCGATATTTTGGACTACCTGGGTTGTGACGTGGCGTCCGCATCAAATGGGCAGGACGGCTTGACTGCATACGAACAGCAACACGATAAGGTTTCCCTCGTTATTCTGGACATGAACATGCCCACGATGAATGGCGAAGAAACGTTAAAGGGTTTGCGGGCAATTAACCCCGACGTGAAAGTAATTATTTCCTCGGGAATAAGCGAAGCCGAGGCCAGGCAACGCTGCGTGGAACAGGATCAAGAGCTCCCGTATTTTCTTCCAAAACCTTACGATCTAGCTACCGCACGCGCTCTGATACGAGCGACGCTCCACGCCTGACCGGCTACGGGCGCTTCACTCGGGCTTGTCGAGTTGATCCCGGACCTGCTCGCTGAAGAAGTCGCCACCCTTGCAGACGGTGCGGATCGCCTCTACGACCTCCGTCACCCTCCCTTTCATGACGTAACCACGTGCGCCTGCCTTAAAAGAAGACTCGGCATACAGCATCTCGTCATGACCAGAGACCGCCAAAGTCAAGATCTGTGGGTAGGACTCCTTTATTTCGCTGATCAGGTGGATGCCGCTCATGCCGGGCAAGGAAACATCGACGAGTACAAGGCGAGGCTGCAGCACTTGAATTTGTTCCAGGGCTTCTTCCGCCGTCGCCACGCCGCCAAAATAAGATAGATCCGGCATTCGTTCAATGAGCTTGCCCAACAGCCTACGCACCACTTCGTGGTCTTCCACCACAAAAACGCCGATCTTGTCCTGGCCCTCAGTCACTCGCACACCTTCTGCCTAGCCGAAAAGAAACGGCCGATTGATCATAACTGTAGATGATAACACAAAGCAGGCGGACCTAGGCGGGCCCGCCTGCTCGTTAACTCACCGGAGTCGAACCCAGTGCTTAACTGTCAGTACCTGATTCGGTGTCCGTATCAGTGTCAGTGTCCGTCTCCGTATCTGTCTCACTGTCTGCGCCCATATTCATGTCCGTTGCCTCCCAGTAGCCTCGGAGATCCGCGTCCCAATCCGTTTCGACTTCTGGATTCCAGTCGTCGAGATCAAG
>JAICPS010000139.1 GCA_025929715.1 Anaerolineae bacterium
CCACGACCCGGATCTGGATTCGTGGAAGGCCATGATCGAGCGCATTCGGCAGCCACATGAGAGCATAAAGATTGGTATCGTGGGCAAGTACGTCGAGCTACGCGACGCCTATATGAGCGTGCGCGAGGCGCTTTATCACGCCGGCATTGCTACCGAGCGCCAGGTTGACATCGTGTGGATTCACTCAGATACTCTGGAAAAGGAAAGTGGCTGGGAGGTTATGCAAGGGCTGGCGGGCGTGGTCGTGCCTGGCGGCTTTGGCTATCGGGGCGTCGAAGGCAAGATCATGGCTGCGCGCTGGGCGCGGAAGAACAAGGTGCCTTATCTTGGCCTCTGCCTGGGTATGCAGGTCATGTGCATCGAGCTGGCACGTTCAGTGTACGGCAGCGACGAGCCGAACAGCACGGAGTTTGACGAGACCACCGATCATCCCGTCATCAGCCTGATGCCCGATCAGCACGATCTGGCGAACATGGGCGGCACGATGCGCCTCGGCACTTATCCTTGTGAGCTGGCGCCAGGCAGCAAAGCAGCCGAAGCCTACGGAGTGCCCTTCGTCGAAGAGCGCCATCGCCATCGGTGGGAATTCAACAATCGCTATCGCGACATCTTGCGCGGCAACGGTATGCGTTTCAGCGGATTGTCGCCGGATGGAAGATTGGTGGAGATCGCCGAATTAGCCGACCATCCATTTATGCTTGGCAGCCAATTCCATCCCGAATTTAAGAGCAGACCCAATCGCCCGCACCCCCTGTTCACAGCGTTTCTCAAGGCGGCGGTGGAATATCAGCAGACGAGACCGCAAATAGAACAGAATATGGAGGTGGAGGGCGGCAATGGCTATTATGAAGAGCAAGAGGTGCCTTCACAGCAGGCACTGTCTTAGGTGCCGAACTCATTTGGCGACAGTCAATATTCAAGTAACCGCTCCAGGATTTCGGCCATCTGGCGGTAAAGCAAAGCCCGCGAGTCTCCTTTCACCGCGGCCTCTTCTCTTCCTTCATAACGGCCCAGCATCACCTGCAGTTCCCGGCCGGCATCGGGCGGACGTTCCATTACAATCCACTCTAAACACTCTAAGTCGGCCAGAAATTGTTCGTCACTTGTCGTGGTGTCCCGCGAGGGCGTCCGCCAAACAGTTTCCACCGCAGCGGCTATAAAGGCGAGCGCCTCCTGCGTGGGCGAGCGCACATCAGCGCCAATTGATCCCAGTTTGGGCGCGCCAGGCAATGATACGCCGATGTCGTAGGAAGCGGAAAACGGCGCCACAAATATCTCGATTAGAGCGGCGCCTAGCGTCTCGGCAAAGCCAATGGGATCGGTGAGGAAAGTGTCTAGCGGATCGTTTGCATCACGCTTGTAACGTCGCAGATAGCTCGGAAGATGCTCGCGCACGACTTCTTGCAGCGCTCGCGTGATAAGCTCATACCGCGCGTCGGTCGCGTCCAGTTCCCAATCGCCGCTTCCCAGGCAGTAAAAGCTGGCGCACTTGACGGGCCGCCATTGTGCCGGCCAGCGACAACCTTTCTCCCCCAGGTAGATGCAATCACCGGCAGCGGCGCGCGGGGCGAGTGCTGGGAAAGGCTGCTCCAGGAGCGCCAGAGCCAGCGCGTCGAAGTACGTTACCTGCGAGGCGCCCACGACGCAACAACCACCCTGACAGCGTCGGCAGTATGAAAACGTCCGCCAGAGAACGAAGTTGTAGCGCCGAAAGAGGCTGCCCATTTCGCGCACAAAATCGTGAGCGCGTTGTGGCGTCCACACCACACCATCAGGCGCAACGATCTCCTCGCCGCAGGCTATCCAGGCTACGATGGCGCGGCGACAGGTTGCCACGAGTTGGGCATCGCGCTGAAATAGGTCGTATTCGGGATGGTCGTGAACGTTCATCTTTTGCGCAGCCGCAGGCCCATAATTAGATAAGGATCGCGCACGCCTCGGAAATGAAAGCCGGCGGCGATCACCTTCCAACCTCGCTTGCGATAGAGATGCAACCCGCGCGTCTCTGCGTCGAGTGTGGAAAGGACCGCGGTGCGTTGGACCACCGGGTGCAACAGGCGGTCGTGCAGGCGTCCGCCGATTCCCCGTCCCTGCATCTCGGGCCGCACGGCGAGTTCGACGATCTCAAAGGCGTCGACGAACCATTCTTCCACCGTATCCGCGTCAAGCTGCCTCACAACCTCGTTGTGCCACCACTGCCCGGGCTGGCTGATATAGCCATAGCCGAAGCCGCTTAGGCCGGACCCGCCTGCCGCACGCGCCGCGACGCAACGAAAGCCTTCTCTATCGGCATGCTTTTGCAGCGTACTTCGGAAGTTGAGCACAACGTCTTCGCCTTTCTCGTAAGGGGGCGGTTTGAAGGCCTGTCGATAAACGTCGACCATCTCCTGCTCCCACCGTGTAACTTCGGCCGGGAATAGTTCGACAATCTGCGAATCGTAATTTGCTTTAGCTACCATTACCTTACCCAGGCGTCTACCCAGGTGCCTGGCACTTTGAAAGTGGCAGTCACCTCTAAAGGCTAAAATTCCAGAAGATCGCGCATCGCCCGCGCAATCTCTTCTATCGTAGGCACCACAGCATTCATGAGATGATGATTGAAGGGTACGGGGATGGGCGGCGCTGCCAGCCGCCTTACGGGCGCGTCGAGATAGATAAAGGAGTCCTCGGCAATCGTGGCGGCGATTTCGGCGCCAAAACCGGCGAACTCGATGTCTTCGTGCACGATGAGACATTTCGACGTCTTGCGCACGGAGCGCTGCACGGCTTCATGATCCCAGGGAACGATGGTGCGCAAGTCGACGATCGCCACGCCATCTCCAACTGACTGCGCCGCCTGCTCGCAGCGCTCGACCATGGCCCCCCAGGTGACGACGGTCAGTCGCTCGCCTTCGCGCGTGACCCTGGCGCGGCCAAAAGGCAGCACGTACTCATCGCCGGGATAGGGGCGGCGGGCCCAGGCCGCGTCCATCTGCGCACGGTGCTCGAAGAAAATTGTCGGATCGTCGCCGCGTAGCGCGGCGCGCAGCAGGCCCACAGCATCTTCGGCGTTGGAAGGGAAGGCAATGCGCCAGCCAACTGCATGCGCAAATTCGACCTCACCGGTGACGCTATGCCAGGGATCGCCAACTTTGCGCCCAAAGCCACCGGCCAGGCGCACAACGATGGGTGCGGCAAAGCGGTTGGCCGTCCGCCAGCGCAGCGTGCCACAGTTATGCAAATGTTCGGCGGCCGGATCGGCATATTTACGGAACTGAATCTCAGGCGCCGGCATCAGCCCGGCCAGCGCCATGCCCACGGCGCGCCCGATGATGCCTTCTTCGGAAAGACTGGTATCAAAGACGCGCTGCTCGCCAAACCGCGTTTGCAGCCCCAGCGTCGCCGTGTGCACGCCACCCTTGGCGCCCACGTCTTCCCCAAAGACCAGGCATCGTGGATTGAGCGCCAGCTCCACTTCTAGCGTGCGGCGAACGGCTTCGATCATGTTGATGCGGCGCGGCTCTGGGGGGCGCGGCGTATCAGTTCCGGGCGGTAATTCGACGCCTGCTGCCCATAATCCACCCGTCGTTGCAGGATTCCGGGGGTCGGACCACACAAATTCGGTGATGACATCCGTGTCCGGCTGTGGCTGAGCCAGGGCCGCGTCACACGCCCGGCGCACCTCCTGGTTTACCTCGTCTTCCAGCGCCTGCCATTCCTGTTCGCTGAAAAGTTCGGGCACCAGATAGGCGCCCAAGGCTGGGATTGGATCGCGCTCGCGCTCGCCGGCTAGCACGTCTTCGGATTTGTAGCTCTGATTGTCGTGGCTAGAGTGCCCGCTGAGGCGCGGCACGCACAGGCGCAAGAGGCCGGGGCCCTGCCATTCTCGGGTGTAGGCCACGGCATCGGCGATCAATTGCGCTGTCTTTGCCGGCTCCGTGCCGGTGCCCTGCCACACTTGAAGGTTTTTAAAGGCAGCCAGATTATCGGCGATGTTGCCGCCCGGCGTTTGCAGCCACTTCTGCACGGAAATGGCGTAGTCGTTGTCTTCGACCACGAAGAGAAGCGGCAGTTGCAGGGTTGTCGCAATCGTCAGGGCCGACCAGAAGCCATTGGTAGCGACGGCGCCGTCGCCGCCAAAGACGACGGCGATGCTGCCCTGCAGCTCGCTCTCCTGCAGTTGCTGCGCGCGATAGCACAGCGCCTGCGCCCAGCCCGCGGCCGGGGTGAACTGCGAGCCGACGTCGCCCGCCATTGGCAGAATCGTGGCGCGACCACGTGGCGGCATGTTGAACACGACGCCGACGTCGCGCCCCGCGCTGACGCTCCCCGCGCGCGCCATGCCGTTTGCAAAGGCTTCTTCGATGGTCAGCCCACTGCCCAGGACGAAGGGGCGCGAACGGTAATAAACACTGGCGGCGTCGCCGGGTCGGTCCAGGAGCTGGCTGAGGAGCACCTGGCCCAGCTCATGACCGCGCGCCGAGAACTGGTAGAGCACATCTCCGCTGGGGTAGAGCTGCGATTCTTCCAGATCGTCGATGGCGCGCGATGTTAGAGCCAGCTTCGCCGCCTCGCGCCAGTCGAAGGGGGATGTAGGTTGCGACACGCCGCTATCTCCTTGCTCAGTCCAGCATTGTCCTCGACAGATGGTACATTAAGCTGAGTGCTGTGCAACCTCAGAGCGCGGGCAGGATGCCCGCGTCAGGCGCGCAAGATGCCCGCGCTCTGGCCGGTCGCTAGGAGTATTTCGCTACTTATTTGCCAGGAGGTGCATGCTATAATTCCGTTGAATTGGCGTATTAGCGCCCATTCATACCCGGCTCCCGCGTGCATCGTACTGCGCAAGCTTCGTAGTGGGAAAAGTAATGGTCAGCAAAACAAATATACAATCCGAAAGTAAAGGGCAGGCCATGATCGAGTTTGCCCTTATTATTTTGGTGCTAGCCTTCATCATTTTTGTGATCATTGAAGGCGCTCGCATTTTGCAGGCCAACCTGACCGCGCAGAACGCCGCGCGCGCCGCGGGGCGCTACGCCATTACCGGCCAGTTTGATCCCAACTGCCTCGCGGATAGTCCCCCGTGCAGCGACCCGCGCGTGGAGTCGATCAAGGCCGTCGCCCGCGAGGAGCTATCTGGCCTACCGCTGGCGGACGGAGCCGCCTACGAGGATCCCAATTACTATCTGATTGAAGTGTTCGGCGCCGACGAGAACGGCAACCAGATCGCCGACTATGCCGGGGTGCCCGGCGGTGTAGTCATTATCCGCGTCACGTACCGGGTAGGTACCGTCACACCAATGGTGCAATCCATCGCAGAGACCGTGCGTGTCATTGGCCAGGTGGTAATGATCAATGAGCAATACGCGCAAGTCACCAACACCAGCGGTGGAGACACTGCGCCGGTGTCGACGCCCCTTCCCACACCAGGCCCTACGGCCACCCTCAGCCCGCCCGACCTTGAAGTCAGCAAAGACGCCTCGGTAAATCCCGCAATCGTCAACGTACCTTTCATTTATGCGATTGACGTGATCAATCGAGCAGATGACAGCAACGCCACGGGAGTCCAACTGGTCGACGCGCTGCCGGACGGATTTACCTTTATTGATAGCCCCAGCCACGGTCCAGATTGCACCGCAAGTGGCAGTCCACCCACGGTAACCTGCGAGTTGGGCGATATCGACGGCGGCGGTTTCACGACTGTACAGTTAGAAGTAAGCGCCGGCACGGCGGCGGAAGACGTGACCAACACGGCCAGCGTACATTATCCCGGTGATCCCACGCCAAGTAATAACGTAGGATCGGTAACCATCGATGTGGTCGAGCCGCAGTCTAATACCACACTGACCATTAGCAAAGGCGCTTCGGCGTCGCTAATCGCCGTGGGCGACGAGCTTATTTACTCCATTTCCGTGGTCAACAACGGCCTTGCCGATGCCGAGAACGTGCAGGTCACGGACGACGTGCCCGGCAGCATGACCATCAATCAAGTGACCCCCTCACAGGGATCTTGCTCAACAGCGGGCGGCATCGTTACCTGCGACCTGGGAGCAATTGTGCGCAACGCGAGCGCCACCATCACCATTCGAGTGACGACGACCCAGGAAGGTGTATTTACCAATACGGCTGTGGCTACTGCCGACAATGCCGATCAGGTCGAATCTGTACCTGTAGACGTGCAGGTCCAAAACCTCGCCGATCTGAGCGTCACCAAGTCGGCTTCCCAAAATCCTGGCGTGGACGAGGACATGACCTACACGCTCAGCGTGGTGAACAATGGACCGGCGAACGCTTCCGGCGTAACCGTCGTCGATTCTTTGCCACCGTCGGTCAATTTCACTTCCGCCACGCCTTCTCAGGGCAGTTGCAGCCAATCGGGCAACGTCGTTACATGCAGCTTGGGCGCCGTTGCCGACGGCGCGGGCGTAACGATCAACATTGTCGTCGTGCCCACAACCCAAGGCGCAATCACCAACAGCGTCAGCGTGCAGGGCGCCGAAGACGATCCTTACGCGCCCAACGACAACTTTACGCTGGACACGGTCGTTCAGGCCCGCGCGGACCTGAGCATAGACAAGGTAGGCCTGAGCGTCGCCGTAGCGGGAGAAACGATCCGCTATGACATCACCGTACAAAATCTCGGCCCCTCGACAGCGCAGGGCGTCTTCGTCAATGATACGCTGCCGCCGAATGTCAGCTTCGTCGCCGCGGCGACTGCTGGCGCCTCGCAGGGCACCTGCAGCGGCAGCAATAGCACAGTAATATGCGCCCTGGGCAACATTCCCAGCGGCGGCTCGGTCGAAATTGATATCTGGATTATTCCCCGTCTCGGCGGGGTTATCACAAACTCGGCTACGGTTAGCGCGAATACGATCGATCCCGACCTGTCCAACAATACCGATTCGACAAACACGACGGTGGATGGGACCCAGCCGTATATCATCCTCGATCCGTTATGCGGATCGGCCGGTGAGACGATTACGATTTATGGCTACAGCTGGAAAAATAGCACTCCTTATCGCGATATCGAAATCTTATTCGACGACGTTATCGTCGATACGATTCCGCGACCGACCTCGGCGTCGTGGACCTACGTCCTGACGATCCCCGCCGGAACGGCAGACGGCGACTACCAGGTACAGGCGCACCAGCTTAGAAGCGGCCAGGCGGGAATCTGGAGTAGCGAGAACGTTTACGCAACCGTTCCCTGCCCCGCGCCCAATCTCATCATCAGCAGGCCGCAGCTTGTCAGCGGAACGCCGGTCGAGGCCGGCGAGCCGGTCGTCTTCAGCGCCGAGGTGACCAACATCGGTAATCTCGACGCCGTGAGCCAGTTTTTCGCCGGCCTCTACTTCGATCCATCGCCGGCCCCGACGGCAAGCGACACACACATCGGTCAGAGTTACCGCCAAGCCATTGTAGCCCTCAACGGCCTGGCTGTTGGAGCCAGCAAAACCGTCATTTTCACCGTCGAAAAGGGTTTCAGCAGTGCGGGAACGCACCAGGTTTACGGCGTGGCCGATTCTGATCCGGGGCCGCTTGGCGTGATCACCACCGAGCGCGTGGAGACGGACAATATCTCGCTGCCGCGGCAGATAATCGTTGGCGCGGCGCCCACGGCAACGCCGACGCCGACTGCGACCGGAACGCTCGGACCTAGCCCAACCCCCGGCCCCAGCCCAACGCCGACTGTCACGCCGACCCCGGGGCCAACGCAGCAAAGCGGCGGCCTGGTTGTCAGCGTAAACAATGAGGAAGGCCAGCCGCAGGCGAACGCCGAAATCACGGTGATAGACGAAGCCAGCGGTATAGAAGTGGCCACAGCCTACAGCGACATCAACGGCACCTACTTCTTCCAGTCCCTGCCTCCGGCAACGTATACCGTTACGGCCTGCATCATCATCGAAAATGACGACTACTACGCCTTTGTGACCGGCGTCGTGGTCAGTCCGGGCGCGGTTACCCAACGCGTCTTATTCCTGGCGCCCGCTCCCGGAGGTTGTACGTGAGAGCGCGAGAGACCGTTCTGACAGCGCGGCAAAGCGCGCCGTTTTCCCGTCGCCAGCTTGCGTTGTCGCTGCTCCTTAGCCTCCTGGCTGCCGCAGCTTTTGTTGTACTTAGCCGTGATGGGAAGGCGGCGCCCGCGCCGGGGGTCAATCTGGCCTGGGATACGCCAAAACATCTTTCCACCAATTCGCCCAACGGCGCCTTCCGGCCTGTCCTGCGCATGGCGGCGAACGGCGCCTTGATGGTGGCCTACAACCACAAAACATCTACCAACACGCAGAATCCTTATTATACGCGTTCAACGGACGACGGGCAGTCGTGGACGATGCCCGCCCCTATCCGCACCAGCAGCGCGGATTTGCGCCAGGTTACGTTGGCATTTGACAACAACAGCACGGCCCACGCCGTGTGGCGCAGCAGCGCGGGGCTGGCGCATGCTTCCGAGCCACAGTGGCCTTCATCCGAACATACTATCGTCGCCACTTCAGACGTAATCATCGATCCCTACCTGGTGATCGGCGGCGACAACGTGCTTCACGTGGTCTGGGCTCAGGCGCAAGGCGCCCAGGGAGAAGTGCATGACATCTACTACGCCAACTCCACCAACGGCGGCCTGACCTGGAGCGCCCCACTAGCCCTCGTCTTTAACAACCAGCGGCACTCCAGCGCCCCTGTGGCCGTCGTCGATGCCGCCAACAATGTGCATGTGTTCTGGGAGGAGCGCATTCTTGACCTGTCACAGCCAGACCTCTTCCGTTACGAGGTCCACTATAAGAAAGGAACGCGAAATGGCCCCAACTACACCTGGCCCGGCTCGGCGACCGTGCTCTCAGGGACCATCGCCACCGCGCGCCGGCCGGCGGCCGTTGCCAGCGGTAACGAGCTGCACGTGAGCTTTGCGCGCCAGGTCAGCAATGAGGAGCAGTACCCTTATTACAAGCGGTTCGCACCGGGAACTGGCTGGAGCGCCGCTCTGGACGCCAGCAACGGCCATCCGGTGAGCGTCAATACCAACGCGCCGTTTTTCCTGATTTCCTCCGTCGCCAACTGTGCTAACGGCGTCTTTCTGTACTATCACGGCTCTGACGTGACGAATGCCAAGGAACAGATTTACGGCGTATCCCAATACGACAACTGGGGTGGGATCGACGTGGTGACCACGGACGACATTCGCAACGTCAACCCCAGCCTGGTCTGTCGCGCTGGTTCGCTGTACCTCAGCATCGAGCGCGTAGAGTTGGCCAACACGAACCATCAGATTTATTTCACGGCCGGCCGTGGCGTCTATCAGGTGCACCTACCCCTGATCGTGCGGCCATAGCCTTCGCACTTTAAAACAGTTATGAATCGACTGGAATGGATCCTCAGTGGGCTGCTTGCCTTGTTACTAATCGTGGTCGTCGTCTTGGCCATCTTGTTCTGGGGCATGCGGCTGGGCCAGGGTTCTGCGCTTCCCGGCGGAAGCGCGGCTCCCACCTCAGAGAAGACGACGCACACAGCGCGATCGGCTTACGAAGCAGCGCGGGCGGTGGCCGGTGAATGGGCGGCCGACGCCCAACTGCTGAGCGCCAACGCCACGTGGTCCGCGGGAACGCCGTTCACGCCAGGCGAAGCCGGCTGGGGTTTTCAGTTCTACTCCG
>JAICPS010000529.1 GCA_025929715.1 Anaerolineae bacterium
ATTTATCGGCAAAGACCTGAGTATCATGTGGCGCTGGCTGCGGACCAATCCCATTGACACGGATACCAGCAGCACGTTAGCCATTCGCCCGAACGCGTTGAGTGTTCGGACGTGGTTGGAGAATCAGAAAAGCGCGCGAGCTTGAACGCGCACGACCGGTGACTGGCGCTGGTGGTGTGTGCCCTATAATTGATCTATGGCCACGCCAATTTTAACCACAAAACTGTATATCCCCCCACTGCGGCCCAAAATTGTCCTTCGCCCCCACCTGATCGAGCGGCTGAACGCGGGTCTCCACGCGGGCTGTAAACTTACCCTTATTTCTGCTCCCGCCGGATTTGGAAAAACCACGCTGGTCAGCCATTGGATCGCCGAGCATAGACGGCAGGTCGCCTGGTTATCGCTGGACGAAGGGGATAACCACCTCGTTCGCTTTCTCGCCGATCTCGTCGCTGCTTTACAGACGATTGCCCCGGAGATTGGAAGGGGCGTACCGGGCCTGCTGCAATCGCCACAGGCGCCGGTGGAAGCGATTCTGACCGCCCTGCTCAACGACCTGGCCGCTGTTCCCCACGATTTCATTCTGGTCCTCGACGACTACCACCTCATTGAGGCGCGGCCACCTGACGATGCGCTCGTCTTCTTGCTGGAACACCTTCCACTCCAAATGCACCTGGTCGTTGCCACTCGCGAGGACCCGCATCTGCCGCTGGCACGGCTGCGCGCACGCGGCCAATTAACCGAGCTGCGCGCCGCCGACTTGCGGTTTACACGCTCCGAAGCCGCCGGATTTCTCAACCAGGTAATGGGCCTAAGCCTCTCCGGGGATGACATCGCCCTGTTGGAAGAGCGCACGGAAGGCTGGATTGCCGGGCTGAAATTAGCAGCCCTTGCATTGCAAGGGACCCGTGCTTTACAAGGGACGCATTCCACGCAGGGCCGCCAGGATGTTTCCGGCTTCATCCAGGCATTCGCCGGAGATCACCGCTACATCCTGGACTTTCTGGTCGAAGAGGTTCTGCAGCGCCAGCCGGCGCCAATCCGCAGCTTCTTGCTCCAGACCTCCATTCTCGACCGCTTGACCGGCCCGCTGTGCGAGGCCGTCACCGGGCAGGAGAGTGGGCAGGCGCGGTTGGAGGCGCTGGAGCGCGGCAACTACTTCATTGTTCCCTTGACGGAGAGGCGGCAGTGGTATCGCTATCACCACCTCTTTGCCCAAGTTCTCTCCGTGCACCTGGCGGCGGAACAGCCGGATCTGCTGCCTGTTTTACACCGGCGGGCCAGCGACTGGTACGCGCAGAATGGCCTATTAGCCGATGCGGTCCAGCACGCGCTGGCGGCGGCGGAGCTCGGGCAGGCAGCGGAGCTGGTGGAGCGGGCCATGCCGGACCTGCGCCGCAGCCGGCAGGAGGCCACTCTGTTGCAGTGGCTGCAGGCGCTCCCCCGCGAAGAGATCCGGCGCAGGCCGGTGCTCGGGGTGGGCTATGCCCACGTGCTGCTGGCGCACGGCAGGCTAGAAGGGGTCGCGGAGCTGTTGCTAGACGCCGAGGAAGCCCTGGAGGACCCCGAGGCTGCGAACGACGTCCGCACCGTCGTGGACGAGGAGGCATTTCGCCGTCTGCCGGGTGAGATCGCCATTGCCCGTGCCGGGATGGCCCTGGCGCGGGGCGACGTGCCCGCGACCATGAATTATGCTCGGCGAGCGCTCGACCAGGCGCCGGAGGACGACCATTTTACGCGCGGCGGGGCGGCAGGGTTCCTGGGACTCGCCAATTGGACGAATGGCGATCTCGAGGCGGCGCACCGGACCTATGCCCAGGGGATGGCGAGCCTGGAGGCGGCAGGGAATATCGCGGACGCCGTCAACGGGTCGATTACCCTGGCAACCATCCGCATCGCCCAAGGGCGTCTACGCCAGGCGATGCGTACTTATGAGCGGGGCTTGCAGCTGGCGGCGGAGCAGGATGGGGTGGTCGTGCGGGGCGTGGCGGATATGCACGTGGGCATGAGCGAGATATTGCGGGAGTGGGACGATTTGGACGCCGCCAGGGAGCGCCTGCTGCGCAGCCGGGAGATGGGGCCGCATATGCGGTTCCCGCAAAACCGGTATCGCTGGCGCGTGGCGATGGCCTGCGTGCTGGAGGCCGAGGGGGATCTGGAGGGTGCGCTGACGCTGCTGGACGAGGCGGAGCGGCTGTACATGCCAGACTTTACGCCCAACGTGCGGCCCATCGCGGCGCTGAGGGCCCGGGTCTGGCTGCCGCAGGGGCGGTTGGGCGACGCGCTGGACTGGGCGCGGGAGCAGGACCTGTCCGCTGAGGACGACCTCAGCTACCTGAACGAGTTCGAGCACATCACCTTGGCCCGGTTGCTGCTGGCTCGCCACCGGTACGACCAGGCAGTCACCGCCCTTCCCGAGGCCAACGGACTACTGGAGCGCCTCCTGCAAGCTTCTGAAGAGGGGCAGAGGATGGGAAGCCTCATCGAAATCCTGACGCTGCAGGCGCTAGTCCATCAGGCGCAGGGCGACAGCCCGCGGGCGCTTGCGCCGTTGGAACGCGCCCTGACGCTGGCTGAGCCGGAGGGCTATGTCCGAATGTTTGTGGATGAAGGCCAACCCATGGCGCTCCTGTTGCAAGAGGCCACGAAACACAGAATCGCCCCGAGCTATGTTCGTCGCCTCCTGACCGCTTTTGGCAAGGCGGAAGACAGACCGCCCGTCAACCAGCAGTTGCTCGAACCTTTGAGCGAGCGTGAACTTGAAGTGCTGCTCCTACTCGCCACCGACTTGAACGGCCCGGAAATTGCCCGTGAACTCACGGTATCACTGCCCACCATCCGTACCCACACCAGAAACATTTTTAGCAAGCTCGGCGTGAACA
This sequence comes from Anaerolineae bacterium, assembly GCA_025929715.1. Classification (GTDB taxonomy): domain Bacteria; phylum Chloroflexota; class Anaerolineae; order Promineifilales; family Promineifilaceae; genus JAAYYY01. The sequence goes on from JAICPS010000529.1 coordinate 2,883, forward strand.
ACCGGCGGGCAGCCGTCCGTCGGGCTGAAGAGCTCGCTCTGTTATAACAAACCCGCCAACTCCGCCCTCGGCCCTGGCAGGTTCGTTGAAACATCTGCCGGGGCTTTTTTCTTCCTCACCGCCTCCCAATGAACAAATCATCACCTCAATCATCACATCTGATGATTCGGTCTCATCACATTGCCTTGTATCTTATGAACGAAGAAAGAACGTTGACAACGGCGTGAAGCTAACTATCTAGAGCGGCAACGACAGAAGGCGACGATGAGTGAAACGACGACACCTGAGGAGCACCGCGCAGCGGAACTGTACGAGATTCGCCTCAAAGGGCACCTCGATGATCGCTGGGCCGGCTGGTTCGAGGGCATGACCCTCACCCGGGATGCCAACGGCGAGACCCGGCTAACGGGAGCGGTGGTCGACCAGGCTGCCCTGCACGGCTTGCTCAGGAAAGTGCGTAATCTGGGCGTGACATTGGTTGCGGTCGTCCAGCTTGATGCCAACCAGCCGAATCG
>JAICPS010000574.1 GCA_025929715.1 Anaerolineae bacterium
AACGACCTGTCTCTCGCCGTTCGACCCACTCGTGTGGGACCGTAAGCGTGCCCTGGACCTGTTCAACTTCGACTACAAAATCGAAGTCTATACCCCCGCACCCAAACGCAAGTATGGCTACTTCACCCTGCCGATTCTGTACAACAATGCGCTGATCGGTCGCATCGACCCGAAAGCCCATCGTAAGGAAGGTATTTTCGAGGTCAGGGCGCTGCACCTCGAACCGGGCGTAGTTGTCGACGATGCTCTGGTCGCTGAGGTCAGATCTGCTTTGCAAGCCTGCGCTGCATGGCACAAAACGCCACAGGTCGTCGTCCGATATGCGTCCAAACCCGGGCTCGCCACACAGCTTTCAGACTAATTGTGATCCTAGTCATATCTTTTAATGAGTACGCCAGAACTGAGCAGACCCTGGCCTTAAATCAAAGGACCACCTCGTTGTAAGCGAGGTGGTCCTTTCCACTTATGATGTCACTGAACTACTTGCAAGACAATTTTGCCACGTGTATGCCTGCCTTCGATCATTTGATGTGCTTCGTGTATGTCTTCCAGGCAGAGCACGGCGGAAACGTGAGGCTTGAGTTGTCCACTTTCCGCCATTTTAGAAGCTTCCGTCAAAACCTTACGGATTGGCGGCGCAGTACCGATCATCTTCTGACGGACGCCATGAGCCAATGCAATCTCCTGCGAAGGCGGCTGAACCGTCGAGAGCAAAATGCCGCCTGGCTTTAGCACCTGCCAGGAGCGCTGCTGGGTTTCTCCTCCCAGAAGATCGAGCACAACATCCACATCTTTCACAACATCTTCAAAGGCAGTTGTGGAGTAATCAATCGCTTGATCCACGCCCAATTCTTCCAGAAACGGCATATTCACAGACGCCGTGCCGATCACTTTGGCTCCACGCCATTTGGCAAGCTGGACCGCCACATGACCCACTCCTCCTGCTGCGGCATGGATAAGAATCGTTTGTCCTTCTGCAAGATCGGCAAACTCGATCAGCCCCTGCCACGCTGTCAGCGTGACATGCGGTAGTGCGGCGGCTTGGATATGATCCAGGGATGCTGGTTTGGCGACGACATCCGCAGCAATCGCCAGAACGTATTCGGCATGCGCCCCGTCCCGATATACACCCGCCCGGGTGTACACAACGTCCCCCGTAAAAACATCCGTGACCCCGGCTCCCACTTCCTCAACAACGCCGGAGACGTCGGTCCCCAGGATCAATGGAAACGTGTAATTAAAGTACTGTCCCATGTAGCCTGCGCGCACGGCGCAATCGAATGGATTCATTGTGGTTGCATAAACACGGATAAGAACTTCACCGGCGCCAGGGGTCGGACGTGGCGCCTCCTCATAGTGGAGGACATCCACCCCTCCATAGTCATGAATATGAACGGCTTTCATAGCTTACCCTTCCCTTTCTGAGCTGTGATGAATAAGACACTTGATATCTAGATTCACAACCCGCCGTTCTTAAGAAAGTTACTTCATTTCGTCCCAATAACGACAAGAGGCTGCCAGTCATGAGCAAGTTAATCTTGTAAAGCATCAAGGCGGTCAGCCAGGAAAATGTCGACATGGCGCCACGCGACGCCCTTAGGGTCTCCCCACAGAGAAGTGAAGCCCGGTCGTCCAAGCCTGGACGACCGGGCAATTTGTTTTAAGAAACGAAACTACTTCAACGTAACTGTCCTGCTGGCCGAGCCACCCAGGCTGCTTCGGACCGTGATATTTTGCGGGTTCGTCGGCCAAGAGAGATCACCGCGGTAACGACCACCGCCTTCGTTACGCAACGTTCCAATGAAAGTGTTTGTGGATGTGACGTAGACTGACAACGTCGCACTGGCGTTGCTGCCCGTCGCTTCCACGCGCAATTCATCATTCCCTGCGGAATACTCTGCCAGCTGTATCGATACCGTATCGGATGCAACGGTTGTCGGGGTTCGAGTCGGTGTGAAGGAAGGTATGGCACTCGGCTGAATTGCTGTGGCTGTACGCGTAGCAGTTGGGCTGGCGGGAATGGATGTCGCGGTGGCCGGGGCAGAGGTTGGTGTTCGAGTCACCGTAGAGGTGGGTGGCGCTATTGTTGGCGTCAAGGTAGGTCCTATGGCAGTGGGCGTTCGCGTGGATGTTGGTAGCGGCGGGGCGTCGCGCCTGATCTCAAAGGAGCGGACCGACGACCATGCGCTGTTTACCCCTCCGGCCGTTCGGGCGCGCACGCGCCACCAGTAGCGGCGCTCGCTGGTAAAGGTCTGTGTGGTCTGGGTCCCGGTGAGCCCGGTCTGAGCCGCGATCAGCGGGTTGGTGAACGAGCTCGAATCGTCAAACTGGACTTCGTACGTCGCCGCGCCTGCCACCGCGCTCCACGAGAACGGAATGGGCTGGCTGCGCGGCAGCCGGGCGCCATTTGCCGGGCTCAGCAGCGTGGGTGCGGGCGGAGGCGTCGGTGTCGCCGGAGCGGATCCGCCGCCCGTCGTATTGATCAAAACATTCAAAATCGCACTTGCCCCACCGACTTCCAGGGCAACGTCCGGTTTACTATCCCCGTTGAAATCACTCGCTGTAATGAAGATGCCCCCGAGGCTCGATTGCGAAGGCGGCATGAGATAGCGTACCGGCGCCTGGAACGTCCCATCGCCGTTGCCGTTGGCGATCTCCATCAAGCCGGAGTTGCCGTTGGCCATGGCGCGGGCAATATCTTGAAAGCCATCGAGGTTGAAGTCGGCGACCGCCAGATTCAGCGGCGAGCTCGTGGCATCCTGGGTGATCCGGAAGCTCTGGCGGAACGTGCCATCGCCGTTGCCCAGTAAAACCACGTTCCCATTGCCGTTGCCGAGCGGAATGACCAGGTCCTGAATAGTGTCGCGGTTGAAATCCGCGACGTCCACATCGTTGCAGGCGGAGAAGAGATCGCCGCCGGGAACGAGCGTCATCTCAGGCTGTCGCACGAAGGTGCCGTCGCCGGCACCCAGCAGGATGTGGAGTTTCGTGTTTTCCGAGCCGATGGCGAGGTCCTTGATGCCGTCGCGGTTGAAATCGCCTGCCTCCA
>JAICPS010000325.1 GCA_025929715.1 Anaerolineae bacterium
CTTTCGACGAAGAAGGGCAGGTGACCGCGGGCAACGCGCCGGGCCTCAACGACGGAGCGGCGGCCCTTGTCGTGACCAGCCGCGCCGCTGCTGAGCAGCAGGGGTTGCAGTCCTTGGCGCGCATCGCGGGATACACCATGGCGGCAGTGCCTCCGCAATGGATCTTTGCAGCCCCTGCGCGCGCCATTCCACGCCTGTTGCAGCGGCTGGACTGGCGTATGGAAGACGTGGACCTCTTTGAAATCAACGAAGCTTTCGCGGCCCAGATTCTGGCCAATGGCGCCGAGCTACAGCAGCACGGGCTGTATCTCGATTGGGAAAAAGTGAACGTCAACGGCGGCGCCATCGCCCTTGGCCACCCCCTCGGCGCCACAGGAGCGCGCCTTCTTGTAACGCTTTTGCACGCGCTGAAAGCACGCGGCTTGCGGCGTGGCGTCGCCGCGCTGTGCCTGGGCGGCGGTGAGGCGGTAGCCCTGGGAGTTGAGCTTGAAACGTGACAAAACATTTCTCCTTCTAGGCGGCGCCGGTCTCGTCGGTTCACAAATTGTGCGCGAGATTGCGCGGGAACTCGAGCCGCAGAAGATCGTCGTCGCCAGCCTGTACCGTGGCGAGGTGCGTGAATTTCTGCGCGACCTGCGCAAAGAGTTTCCGCGCATCGACTTAGTCGGCGCCTGGGGCGACATCTTCCTCCGCCAGGAGTTCGCTATGGAGCGCCGCCGCCGGTTGTTGCAATCCCGTCTGCATCGCGAAATGATGTACGATGACCTTTTCGGCGATCTGGAACAGACCTACGACCGCTCGGCCATGGCCCAGCTCATCGAACAGCACCGTCCCGACGTGATCGTAGATACGATTAACACCGCGACCGTTATCTGCTACCAGGACGTCGAGTCGCTGAGCCAGCAGACGCACGACCTGCTGCACGAGCTGCAACGGATCGTTGACCATCAGGACCTTGACGCCCTGGTCGACTTCGGACGCAACCTGGAACAAAACGTGAGCACGCTGCTCATTTCGCAGTCGATACCGCAGCTCATCCGCCATGTGCAGCTCATCCACCGTGCCATGCGTCGCGTCGAGACACGCCTCTATCTGAAAATCGGCACGACGGGCACCGGCGGCATGGGCCTCAATATCCCCTACACTCATAGCGAAGACCGGCCGAGCGCGCAGTTAATGAGCAAGAACGCGGTGGCCTTTGCGCACACCGGGCTGCTGTTTTTGATGGCGCGCACGCCTAACGGGCCGCTGGTGAAAGAAATCAAACCGGCTGCCATGATTGGTTACCGTCGCGTCAGCTACCAGACCATCAAGCTGCGAGGGCGGCCTCAGTTCCGTTATGAGACGCGCAAGGAGGCGCTGGACGGCCGCCTGGCCCTGCGCGGCGACGAGAATCTCTACGGGCGCATCGGCAAGCTGCAGATGGCCGGCGTGGACACCGGCGAGAACGGCTTTTTCGCCCGCGGCGAGTTCGAGGCTATCACCTATCTCAATCAAATGGAATTTCTGACGCCCGAAGAGATCGCCCAGCAGGCGGTGCTTGAAATCAAAGGCAGCAACACGGGCTACGACGTCATCGCCGGTATCGATAGCAGCGTGATGACCCCCAGCTATCGCGCCGGCGTTTTGCGCCAGACGGCGCTGGATAAACTGGCGCACATCGAAGAGGAAACGCAGTCACACAGCGTGGCCCTCGGCCAGCTCGGCCCGCCCGAGCTGTCCAAGCTACTCTACGAAGCCCACCTCTTGAAGCTAAATTACGGTGGCTTAGCAGACGTGATCAACACCCCGGCTACCGAGATTTCAGAGACGATCTACAGCTTCCTATTGGAACACGACGTTTTGCGCACGACGATTGCGGCCATCGGCGTGCCAATCCTGACACCTGACGGCCGCCACATCATACGCGGACCGCGCCTCAATATACCGGAAAGCATTTATCACGAAGTACAGGTCACCGCAGACGGCCTCGACCGCTGGGCGCGTAAGGGCTGGGTCGACCTGCGCCCGCTTAATTTCGCCGAGTGGCAGGACCGCTTCCAGCGCATGCGCCGCGCGCGCCACATGCTGCACACGCGTGGAACTTCCTCACTCACCATGAAGACCTATTTGCCGGAATCAATTGAGATCGGCATTGTGGTTGCCTGGATTTTCAACAACGAGGACGAGGGTTACCGCATCAAATAAAAAGTTGTGCGGCGTCTGCCAGAGCCTGTTAGAATCGCTTGTGCTCTGTTTGCGTGTCATTCTGGGCCAAGCTCGTCTGCGAGCCAAGCTCGTCTGCGAGCCGTCCGCGTAGCGAAGAATCTCCATGCAGCACCGAGATGCTTCGTTCCACTCAGCATGACAGCGACTAGAATTAGATTTATTGAGAAGTAATAGAGGTTAACCCTATGCAGCAACAATTTATGGGCCTGACAATGCCGGTGTTCACCGCTTTTGGTTGGGCCGGAGAGGAGCAGGCGCTCAAGTATGCCCTCTCACAGCTAGAACAGTTCATCAATGCATTACATGCCGCCCTGCCACGGCGCATGCAAACGCATTTGCCGTTTTTCGGGCTCAACCCCGACAGCCAGATCGCCTATCTGGCATCCAGCCAGGACCCGGAAGCTGACGTCTACGTGGCCTTCATCGCCCGCCCGCTGAGCCTGGAAATGCAGCTTTCCATCACCGACCAGATGGCACTGGGCAAGGCCCTGAGAGCTGCCGACGGTGATCCCGAGCGCTGGCTGAAACTGCTGCAGGCGCTGCCCGGCGAGTGGACGTTACACATTAAGCAGATGGAAGTCGACCCGGAAAGCGGCGAGCGAAGTTCATACCAGGATCTCTTCAAGGACACGGTCGACGAGCTGGACCAAGAAGCTGTGCAAAGCCTGACCAGTCGCGCCAGCTTTTTGAACGGCGAGCCACAGTGGGTGATGCCCCTATTTCTCAGCCGTCGCTTCCAGGCGGAGCAGGTAGCTACAATGGGCACGGAAATTGTGCGGGTGATGGCCGAACGAGTGACCGAGCTTGAAACGCTGTTTGAATTCATGACCGGTCGAGATGCGCGCCCAAAGACCGTGAAAGCAAAAAAGTCGAAAGCGGCGCGCGCACCGCGCAAAGCCGAGACGCTGGATCCCGACAAGCAGTTCATTTACGTTACGAAGCTAAAGCCCCTGCACATTAGGCGCGGCTTTGTGAACCTCACGCCACAACACTGGGAGTTCTTTGCCGATACGGCTCGCGCCACCACGCGCGAGATTACGGTTACCTTTGAAGACAACGTCGATAAAAACAGCAGCGTGTGGCGGCTATCGTCCAATGATATGGCTCGAATTGTTCTCAGCGAGGCCGTCCAGGGCTGGTTGGAAGACAATTTCGATCCCGACGATAGGGTGCAGGTGACGGCAACCAAGACGGAAAGCGACGAAATTGAAGTGGTGCTTGAACCGGTAGAATAACACGATTCGTAGCCGCGGTTTAGTACCGCGCCACCGGTCGCGCGATTTGAAATTCGCGGCTACAAAATAAACTGCGCATGGCACGAACTAAAGTAGTCGCGACCATCGGCCCTGCTTCCGACAACGAGGCGACAATCCGCAAGATGTTGCACGCCGGCATGGACGTGGCGCGGGTCAACTTCTCGCACGGTAGCCAGGAGGAGCTTGCAGAGACCTACACGATGATGCGCCGCGTTGCCGAAGAAGAAGGGAAGGTCCTGGCCATCCTCGGCGACTTGCAGGGTCCCAAATTACGACTGGGTCACGTGGGGGCCGGAGGAATTCAGCTTTCGCTGGGCGACGAGGTGATGCTAACCCCTTATCGCGGGCAGCCGGCGATGATTCATCTGCCGCATCCCGAGCTTTTTAAAATCCTGACGCCCGGGGCGCGCCTCGTCATCGGCGACGGCGAAGTGGAGCTGGCGGTCACCGAAACGCACGATCAGACAGTGTTGACCACCGTAAAAGTCGCCGGCCTTTTAGAATCGCGCAAGGGCGTCAACGTACCCGGCGTCGAGCTACCCATTTCCAGCATCACAGAAAAAGATCGCGAGGATCTGGCCCTCATCTGCAGGCTTGGATTCGATTACGCGGCGCAATCCTTCGTGCGCGGCCCCGACGACATCCAAGAGTTGCGTGAGCTGATGGCCGGGCACGGTGTTCATATCCCCATCATTGCCAAGATTGAAAAAAGCGAAGCTATCCAGAACCTGGTTGCCATTCGCGACGTCGCCGACGGCATGATGGTGGCGCGCGGCGACCTGGGCATCGAAGTGCCCCCACAGGAAGTTCCCCTGCTGCAAAAGCGCATCATTAGCGTCTGCAATGAGGTCGGCAAGCCGGTTATTACCGCCACACAGATGCTGCAATCGATGGTCGACCACCCCCGTCCCACGCGCGCCGAAGCCAGCGACGTCGCTAACGCCATTCTGGATGGAACCGACGCCGTCATGCTCTCGGGTGAGACCGCTGCTGGCAAATTCCCCGTTGAAGCCGTGCTGATGATGAAACAAATTGCCGAAATCACCGAAGGCGCCTTTCCCCACGACCAGTGGCGGCGCCAACGGCAGGAGCAATTTGCCGCCTCTGACGACGTGACCGAGGCAATCAGCGAAGCCAGCTGCGCCGTCGCTGAAGAACTCGGCGCCCGCGCCATCATTTCTTCGACCATGTCCGGATTCACTGCCCACAAGATTGCCCGCCATCGCCCCAAAACGTCCATCATAGCCGTGTCGCCTTCGGTGGAAACACAGAGACGGCTTGCCCTGGTCTGGGGCGTAGAATGTCTGCTGGTACCCTACGTCCAAAGCACGGACGAGATGATCGAAACCTCTGTACGCGCCGCTTATTCGCGTGGACTTAAAGTAGGTGATCTCATCGTGATCACCGCCGGCGTTCCCTTTGGCAGTAGCGGTCATACCAACCTTATCCAGGTACACGAAATCGTAAGAGACTATTCGCAAGATGGAGCGAAAGGTTCGTAGTTAAAACTATTAGTTGAGTGCCAGCGTTAAACTGTATTATATTTACCACTGTGGCCGGTCGCAGACCGGCCACTATATATCATCTCAAAAGGGGTTAAGGAGAGGATGTATCGATGACCACCACGACAAACGAGCCAGAAGCAATCGTTGCCCCGCTGAGAAGAGCCGGCTGGAGGCCTCCGCCGCTACAGAGCCTGGAGGACACCGGTCTCAGCCAGGGTTTCGTGTCAGACATGGCTCTGAAGGTGCTCTATTATCAGGGCCAGGCGACAGGCTTTGAAATTGCCGAAAAGTTGCGGCTGCCATTCACGACCGTGCTGTCGCCGATCATGGATTTTCTAAAACGCGAGCAGATGTGCGAAGTTAAGGGTTCGGGCGGTCTGGGTTCCGGCTCCTACCAGTATGTAATCACCGCCAAAGGCTCATCCCGCGCCCGCGACCAGTTAGAGCGATCTACCTATGTGGGTGCCGCGCCCGTGCCTTATGAGGTTTATGTGGCCGCTATGCAGGCCCAGGGTGGGGGGCGTCTGCGCGTGAACCAACGCATGATGCGCCAGGCGCTGGCGCACATGGTGCTCGACGAGCGCGTCTTCTCCAAGGTCGGCCCAGCCGTCAATTCAGGAAAGTCGATCTTCCTTTATGGC
>JAICPS010000121.1 GCA_025929715.1 Anaerolineae bacterium
AATTGAAGGCAACAACGCATGGCAGCGGTCGCCCGGTTGCGTCATACACAACGGTCACATTTAACCAGTTCTTGACCGGATCGATTAGCACCATGCGGACCCCCTCGTTTTACACGGCTCGCTACATTTACAACTGGAGCCAAGCGGCCTGCACCAGCGTTGCGCCGTCTTGTTTCACGGTTACTGTGGCCGAAGGGACGGCGGCGATTTCGGTGTAGGCCGGACTGCTCTGCTGGTTTGGCGGCGCGCCAAATCCGCGCATGTGAAGCGTTTCATCGTCCAGGAGTCGGGCCGGCAGCGGATAGGGATATGTGGCGACGCCACGGTCTACATGGACGGCCAGATCAAACGGGCGCTGAGCGGTCTCCTTATCCTTGAGGGTAATCTTCACCGGCCGGCGCGGCCGGCGCACCAGGGGCCACTCCGGCGTGTGTCCCAGCGTAATGGCCGCGAGAATAAACCGAGTTGTCCCGGGAACGATGGTCAATGCGTCCACGGCGACTTCCGGGCGAGGATTGGGCCACACCCAGAGGTAATAGCCCCGCGGCCAGCCCTGGTTGACCTCCTCCTGGCGCACGCCGATCTCCTCCCAGCGCCCCTCATAGCGGTTTGCCAGGTTATGTTGCTCGTCGGGAACAGCCAAAAACGGATACTGTCCCCACGGCAGCGGAATGTTTCCGACCTCAAAGCGCTCGCGAATGGGAACCTCGACGACCTCGCCGTCATCGAAGGAGAAACAGTATTTAACAACAGTAGCGCCCAGGGCGGCGCCCTGCCAGAGTCTGCTTTCCAGTAAGGCGTGGGCAAAGATGATGTGCTGGGCGCGGCGCTCAATCGGAATGCTCAGCGGCGTGGAGCGCAGGCCGTCGCCCTGCCCTAAGGCGATGAGACAGGCCCCATCCCCCGAAGGCGGCCCGATCTGAAAGGGCAAACCATGAAAGTGTTGTCTGCCTGTAGGTGGATCCTGTGGCATATGTCGCCACTGGTCGTCGGGGAAGGCGGGATCGGGCACGTAGGCCTCGAGCCCGGCGTTGCAGTGGCGGGATAGATCGAGCGGTTCGTAATCCATAACACCTCACCTCTTGGAGTGGCCTGACCGATGATAACAGTGTAACAAAACGGCGGCACGCTTTTTTTGCAGCCTTTCTGCCTGCCCGGGATAATCGTTCGCGGTCAGGGTATCGATAGCCAGACGACGAGCCAGTTAGTTGGGAGAAATGATGAACGCAGCCGATTTACAAGCCTACTTGCAATCGCTGGCGGGCGACTGGAAATACCCAGAGGACACCGTCGATACGTTCAAGATTGGGACGCCTGAAACGCCTGTCCGCGGTATCGCCGTCGGCTGGATGAGTTACATGTGGGCGTTGGAAGAAGCGCAGCGGCTGGGCTGCAACGTCTTTGTGACACACGAGCCTACCTTCTACAATCATCGCGACCGCGAGCGTATGGAGGGTAACCTGCCCTTTGCGCGCGCCAAGAGAGCATGGCTGGAAGCGTGCGGCATGGTCGTCTTGCGCTGTCACGACCTGTGGGACCAGGCGCCCGGGATCGGCATTCCTGATTCGTGGGGCAACGCGCTGGGATTCGCCGACCCGCTGGACGGAGACGAGCACGTTCGCGTTTATGATGGTGGCGGGCGCACGGCATTGCAGATCGCGCAGCAAGTTGCCGCCGCAGTGCGCCCATTTGGGCAGGAGGCGGTTCAGCTGATTGGTCCCGAGGACCGGCTGGTAAGGCGCGTCTGTACGGGCACGGGCGCGATTACGCCATTCTTTCGATACATTATGGCGTTCAGTGCCGACATGGGTATCTGCACCGACGATGGCCTGGCGTACTGGAAACATGGGGCGTACGCCGTTGACGCCGGCATCCCCCTACTCGTCGTCCACCACCACGTGAGCGAAGAAGCGGGGGTGCGAAGCCTGGCGGCGCACCTGCGCCAAGCTTTTCCCCAAATTCCGGTCCATTACGTCCCGCAGCGGTGCATGTACCGCCTTGTTACGGTTCAGGGTTAATTTGGAAGGAATTCTCTCATGTTCCAGCGACGTTCCTGGCATGATGTAGCCAGCGAGCTTATTGATGTTGCCATCGGTCGCCGGCCAGCAGATCTGGTCATTCGTAACGGCCGTTGGTTGAACGTTTACTCTGGCGAGATCATCCCCGGCGCCGACGTTGCCGCCGTCGCTTCGCGCATCGCCTACTGTGGAGATGGCCAACTACGACGTATTTCTGCCCGAAGAACGCAAATGCTGCGGCTGGCCGATGCTTTCCAAAGGGCTAATCGAAGATGCCCGAGCCAATGCGCGGCACAATGTGAGCCTGTTGGCCCAATTCGCACGCCGGGCCATTCTCATCGTCGGCTGCGAACCAAGCTGCCTCCTGACCATTCGCGACGACTATCCCGACCTCGTGTTCGGGGAAGACGCCCGGCTGGTGGCTGGGCAAACCAGGGCCTTTGAGGAGTTGATTGCCGAGCACGTGCATCCCGGCGACCTACGCTTGCGCGAGAACGACGTTCGGATTCTGGTACACGGGGACTGCCACCAGGAGATTCTGGTAGGCCTAGGAGCGGCGCGAAAGGCGCTGGGCCTGCTGCCCGGCGCTTCTGTCGAGGAAATTCCTTCCGGCTGTTGCGGGATGGCAGGCTCGTTCGGCTACGAACAGGAGCACTACGCCCTGTCGCTGGAAATTGGGGAGCTAACGCTGCTACCGGCCGTCCGCGCCGCCGCGCCAGACGTCGAGATCGTGGCCGCAGGCATCAGCTGCCGCCAGCAAATCATGCACAGCACCGGCCGGGTGGCAAGGCATCCTGCGGAGGTTTTGTATGAGGCGTATTTGGGTGGGACTGGGCATGCAGATCCTGCATAGCGGGTTGACTACGTCTCTCTGATCATACCCTTTCTCAACACCGTTCTTTAATTACGACACACTTTCGCCGGCCCGCAGCTTGATACAGTAAGCAGCCCGGGCGGTAAAAGTGGGACTTGATTGTTACACTGTTATATTATACTATAACTACGCACTTATCTAACCGACTGTTTCGATGACAATAGCACGGCAACGCGCTTCTCGGGGCCAGGAGGTCAGGATGGTCGATGTGTCTGCGAATGCAAAGGTGGTGGGCTATAACGTCACGGAGAACGGCCGGCTGCTCCGTCGCTTTGCCAGTGTAGAGCGGCGCTCGATGCGCATACTGGCGGCTTGGCTTCCTGAGATCGCACACTGGGAGACAAAGAAGGCCGTCGCACGACACATCTGGGATGAAGCCGAGCATGTTACCTGGCTCCGGCAGCGTCTCGGCGAGCTGCGTGGCGGTCGGCCCGACACCGACGCCGATCCGGGGATGGTCCAGCTCATGAATGAGGTCATCAACGCTCCCCATACGGCCGGCCTCATCGGCGGGTTATACCTTGGTGTGAAGCGCCATCTTCTTGACGGTTACAAGGGACACATTAACAAGACCAATGACATCGTCGATGCCCCGACAATTAAGGTGCTCCACCGAATCATCCATGAGGAACAACAACATCTTACCTGGGCCGAAGCCATATATGAAGAGTTAACTCGAGATGAGACAGTCCGTCGTCAGGCTGAGGAATGGTCTACTTATATTGATGGCTTGATACGTTCTCTCGGCCCCTTTGACGCGCTGATGCTGATTGCAGAGCCGGCGCCGTCACCTCCGCGCAGCTATACACCTTTCCGGCGCAGCATGAAAGCGCATCGGGACGACCGTTTCGACGTAAGACCAGCGCGTGAAGTATACAAAACACAAAAGCAGATGAATGCGGAAACCCACGAGGAAAGCATCATCAGCAATTTCCAGATCTACGCGACCGAGATGTGGGCAGCGGAACTGGTAGCCAGTTGTATTTACGATGCCCCCTACGATATGCCCTGGGAATTCTTCTACGATCTCGCGCATCAATGCTGGGATGAGGCGCGCCATGCGGCGATGGGTGAGCTTCGCCTTGCCGAAATGGGCGTCTCGCTAAGCGATTTTCCGACCGCGGTTAGCGAATACGAACGCGGCGTGCGAATGCCCATGTTGCACCGCTTTTGTGATCTGACAGTCATGGCCGAAGCTGAACACATCCACGTGCGTCGCCCCCGCCTGCAAAAATATCTGGAGGGAGGCGACCTCCGCTCGGCCGAGTTTGTCGACTATGACTGGTCGGATGAGGTCAACCACGTGCGCTATGGCTTCCGTTGGGTCAAGTACATGCTGGAAGGAGACGCACGTTCCCTCGACGATCTAAAAGCCGAAGTCTGGGAGTGGCGCCGCCGCCTTTCGCAAGAAAACCCTGACCTCAGGCTGCCACCGTACTTCGAGATGGAGGAATAACAGCTGAGAACACCTTACGCATCCATCAACATCGATCTAGATACCGATCAACCGATTGCGCGTCAATTGACGGATCAACTTCTCTGGCTGATGGCCAGCGGACAGGTGCGCGTGGGCGAAAGGCTGCCCTCGATTCGTGCTTTTGCCAGGCAGCTAGGAATTAACCACCACACGGTGCGGGCCGCATACAAGAAGCTTGAAGAGGAGTCGTTGATTTCAACCAGGCGCGGCACCGGCTCAGTTATCGTAAGTTTCGACCCACTTCTCATTGCCGAACGTATGTCGGGCACGCTTTCACACACCGTCGGCGTGATCGTGCCAGATCTTGCCAATCCGTTTTATCCGGCCTTTTTGAGCGGCGTCGAAGACGCGGCGCGTGAAGCGCACATCTTGCCTATTACCGGCAATGGCAGAGAAAGCCCCTCAATCGGCCGGCAGTTCCTGCAGATGCTGACTGCGAAGCAGGTTGACGGCCTCATCGTCGGTCCCTACGGGCTTGACTTGAATGACAGCGGCGGTGATGGAGACGAAGCGGCGCCAGGCAGATCGGTTCCCATCGTCTACGTAGATCGGCCGGAGGTGCCCGGCTACCGGATTCTTCTGGACGCTGCTGGCGCCGGCTTCCAGGCGACCAGGCATTTGCTCGAGCATGGGCATCGCGGCGTCGCGCTTATCAGCGGCAAGATCGAAATTCCAACATTGGCCGACTGTTTTTCAGGCTACAAGCGCGCCCTGCAGTCGCACAAGCTTGCGCTCGACAAATCAATGGTAATTGAAGTAGATCGCTTCTCGTTTGAGTCTGGTTATGCCGCGGCCTGGTCGTTGCTTAACCTTCGCCAACGGCCGACCGCGATATTTGCCGCGGGGGATCTGCTGGCCATCGGCGCCATTCGCGCGATACACGACGCGGGGCTGAGTGTGCCAGAAGACATCGCCGTGGTCGGTTACAACGACATTGATGCGGCGCGTTTCACGAAGCCCCGCCTGACTTCCGTCGCCACGCCGACATACGAGCTGGGCGTAACGAGCATGCGCCTCCTGTATCGTCTGATCCGGGGAGAGCGCGTCGAAGAACGGTGCGTGGTTCTTCCAACTGAGCTCGTTGTCCGCGAGAGTTGTGGGTGCATTGGGGAACAAGGAGGTGCGGCGTTAAAAAACAAAACGTGAGTGTCGCTTAACGAGGTTGTTGTTGATCTGGCGGAGGGCTTTCCGCGGTGCAATTCGTAATCGTTCAGCGCAAGTAGGTTAATCAGGAGGAAAAGTGATGAAAGAGAGAAACGTTGTCCTACTGCTGTTGCTTATCGCGGCGCTGCTACTGGTCGCCTGTAACCCTCAGGCCGCAGCCCCTGCCGCCGACGACGGCGAGCCCGAAGAAGGCGCCCCGGCAACGGAAGATGATACAGCCGGAAGCGAAAGCGGCGCAGAGAGTGAGGAGCCGTCCGCGGAAGAAGCGGCCAGCGTCGGCGTCTTTGTGGATAACGCCTTTGGCGATCGCGCATTCTTCGACATTGCCCTGAACGGCATCACGCTGATCGAAGAAAACTATGGCGTCACGACGAACCAATACGAAGGGCGTCTGCAGCCAGATAACTTCATCCCCATTCTCACTGACGCCGCCAATAACAATGAGTTGGTTTTTGTCCTGGGCTTCGAAGCGATCGATGCCATGCTTACCGTTGCCGAACAGCATCCTGAAACGACGTTTGTCTTTCTTGATGCGCCTATCGATTCACCTGCCGTTGCTTCTCTGGCCTATAAAGATCAGGAAGGCTGTTTCGTAGCCGGGGCGCTGGCCGCTGCCCTGACCAGCCGCGACGACGTTGCAAATATTAACGCGGAGAAGGTCGTCGGCTTCGTCGGCGGTGTGGACGCGCCGGTCATTCAGCGTTGCCTGGCAGGATACGAGCAGGGCGCCGCTTACGTTGATCCAGAAGTGAGCGTAGAGAACATTTTCGTCGGTTCTTTCGTCGATCCGGCCAAAGGCAAAGAGGCAAATCTAACCCTGGTCGATCTGGGTTCGGACATTAATTACCAGTATGCCGGCCTGAGTGGCGAGGGCGGCTTTAATGCAGCTAAGGAAGGCGCCCCGCTCTACGTGATTGGTGCAGGATTCGATCAGCGCTGGTTGGCCCCAGACCAGACTATTGGCAGCATGCTAAAGCGCGTGGACCTGTCCATTGACTATCTCACACAGCTCTATCTCGACGGAGAGTTGGAAAAAGGTGAAACGTTCTTCTGGGGCCTTGCCGAAGGCGGCGTCCCCTTCACCTTCTCCGAGGATATCGTGCCGGCCGACGTCGTCTCTGAAGTGCGCGCCATTGAAGAGCAAATCACGGCGGGCGAGATCACGGTCGAGGACCCGACGAGCCAGTAGTTCGAGCCACTAGCGACTAATCCCTGCGGGCGGCCTGCATGCTGCAAAGCCGCCCGCAGCGGGTCGCTCGCGGCGGAAAGGGACACATATGGCCGAGCCACTGGTGCGCATGCAAGGCATCACCAAACGATTTCCGGACGGCGTACTCGCCAATCGGGAGGCAAATCTTGCGGTAGCCGGCGGCACGATTCACGCCATCGTCGGCGAGAATGGCGCCGGCAAGTCTACCCTGATGAACATTCTCTATGGCTTTTACCAACCGGACGCCGGAGAGATTTACATCAGGGGAAAAAGGGTAGAGATTCCCAGTCCGCGCGTGGCCAAGAAGTTTGGCATTGGGATGGTTCACCAGCACTTTATGTTGGCGCCGTCGTTTACCGTGCTCCAGAATATCATCCTCGGCTATGAGCCTCGCCGGCTTGGTATTCTGGTCGACCGCAAAGAGGCGCGCGCGAACGTGCAGGCGTTGTGCGAGCGCTACAACCTTCACCTTCCCCTATCCACGCCTGTGCGGGAGCTATCTGTTGGCATGCAGCAGCGCGTCGAGATCGTCAAAGCGATTTATCGTGGGGCCGAACTGCTAATTTTGGACGAGCCCACAGCGGTGCTGACGCCGATGGAAGTGCAAGAGCTCTTTCAGATCTGTCGCGACATGGTCGCACAGGATAAGACCATTCTCTTCATTTCCCATAAGCTGCGAGAGGTACTGGCGCTCTCGGACACGATCACGGTGATGTGTAAGGGCCAGACACTGGAGCCCCTTCGCTCCGGGGAGACAAATGAGAAACAGCTCGCGCGCATCATCGTGGGCCGCGACCAGTTCTGGGAGGCGCCCGGGAGGCGCGCCCTGCGCGACCGCTCTCCGCTACTTAACGTAAACGACCTGTCTGTACGAGGTAGTCAGGTACGCCTGGCAGTAAAGCACCTTACATTGCAGGTGCATTCCGGCGAGATCCTGGGCATCGTGGGTGTGGAGGGGAACGGCCAGGGCGAACTGATGGCTGCGCTTGCCGGCCTGGCGCCCGTAGCAGGCGGCCGTATTGAATTTGACGGTCGCGAAATCACTCGCATGACCGTGCGCCAGCGCCGCGCTCTGGGCGTTAAACACATTCCCGAAGATCGGCTCACGACCGGTCTCTGTCTGGAAGCATCCATTGCCGAAAACCTGGTTGCGGATCCTCGCGATCGCTCTCGCTTCATGGGAAAGCGGGGCATTATTAACTGGAAGGCAGTCGCAGAGCACACAGATGGGATTATCGAAGCGTATCGCATTGTCGCACCAGATGGAAAAACCCGTGCGAAAGCACTCTCCGGAGGAAACTTGCAGAAGGTCGTGGCAGCCAGGGAGCTGGCGAGTAATCATCGCTGTCTCCTGGTGCTGCACCCGACCCGCGGTCTCGACATTGGCGCCGCTGAATTCATTTACCAGCGGATACTGCAGAGTCGCGATGCCGGATGTGCCATTCTGATGGTCTCCGCCGATCTGGACGAAATCTTTCTGATCAGCGATCGCATTGTCGTCATGTATGAGGGCGAGATCGTAGCCGAATTTGAACCAGAACAGGTGACGCCGGAAACTGTTGGCCTGTATATGACCGGTGCGCGAAGGCAGACAGGGGATGACATCGATCGGAATTGAGGTTAACAAGGCAGCGACAAGCTCCTGGTTCGCCATCTTGCGCGCGCTTGCCGTGATCGGCGGCGTGGTGCTTGCCAACCTAGCCCTGGGCGCCGTAATCATCCTGCTAATCGGCTCCAGTCCGCTCGTGGCTTTTCGCGCCCTGCTGGCATATTCTATCGGCGATGCCGTTACCATTACCACCGTTCGGATCCGCGCGGCCCCACTGGTCCTTTCCGGCCTGGCAGTTGCCGTAGCTTTTACCGCCGGAATGTACAACCTTGGAGGCGAGGGACAGATTTATCTGGGTGCATTCGCTGCGGCCTGGGTCGGCTTCTCTTTTGCCGCCCTGCCTTCGGCGTTGCACCTCCCTCTGGCTCTTTTTGCAGCGATGGTTGCAGGCGCGCTGGGAGCGTGGATTCCGGGATGGATGCGGACCAGATACAATGTGGATGAAGTCATTTCCACCCTTCTACTCAACTACGTCTACATCCTTTTTACCGGCTATCTCGCCACCTACCCCTTTCGCGATCCAGATAGGTGGAGCGGAACCACGCCGCAGATCTATCAGAGCGCCTATCTTCCAACCATCTGGACGCGCACCGGATTAAATGCCGGCATTCTGATTGCCATCGCGGCGGCCGGCGTCATCTATCTGGTGCTGCGCTACACCGATATTGGCTACCGTTGGAAGATAACCGGTCTTAATGCGCGCTTTGCACGCTATGCCGGCCTCGAGGTCTCTCGAGATCAGTTGCGCGCCATGATGTGGAGCGGCGCTATTGCGGGGCTGGCCGGCGGGCTGCTGGTTGCCGGTTCGCAGTACCGTTTCTGGGCCCAGATCGGCGCCGGCATTGGCTGGGACGGCATCCTGATTGGTCTGCTTGCCGCGAATCATCCCCTGGCCGTCCTGCTTGCGGGGATTGCCTTTTCAGCCGTCAGAACCGGTTCGCTCGGCATGGAACAGGCATCTTCTGTCCCTTCGGAGTTGACCAATGTGCTGCTGGCGCTCCTGATTCTGTTGGTCACCGGACGCCAATTTGTATTATTGGCGCTTAACCGCGCGCGGGCGTCAGTGGAGTAGCGTATGGAACAATTCCTCGATCAGGTAATCGACATCACCACCCTCGCCGCCGCACTGCGCATGGCAGCGCCGCTAATCCTTGTCGGTTTAGGTGGCCTGGTGAGTCTGCAGACAGGGGACCTGAATATTGCGCTGGAAGGCATGATGCTGATTGGCGCTTTTTTTGCCATCCTCGGTAGCTTCTACTTTGAAAGCGCGCTGGTTGGTGTTCTGTTTGCCGTCTGTAGCGCAACCCTGTACGCGGCGCTCTTTGCCCTCTTTATCGTCAATCTGCGCAGCAATGTCTTTGTTGTGGGTATTGCGCTCAACATCCTCGCCTCAGGCGCGACGGTTTTTCTGTTGCGCTTGATCTTCGACGTGCGCGGCTCCTTTAGCTCACCACAAATCGACGCGCTACCCTCCATCAACCTACCGATTCTGGCAGGTATCCCGCTCTTAGGCCCGGTGCTCAACGGCCACTCTATCTTTGTCTACCTGAGCTGGCTTTTCGTCGCCCTATTCTGGGTCATCATTTTCAAGACGCCCCTGGGTTTCTACTTCCGCGCAGCCGGGGAACATCCTGAAGCCCTCTCGACCGCTGGCCTCAGCGTCAGCCGCATCCGCTGGATCGCATTTTTGCTCAGTGGGGTGATGTGCGGCCTGGGCGGCGCCCATCTCTCGCTCGGTTACCTGGTCCTGTTTGCGGAAAACATGACCGCGGGCAGAGGCTTTATCGCCCTCGCGGCGGTGATTTTCGGCGGAGCGAACCCAATCGGCATGAGCGTGACGGCTCTTCTGTTCGGTTTTGCGGAGGGTCTTTCGCTGCGGGTCCAGAACGTCGGTGTTCCCTCGCAGCTCACGCTCATGCTACCCTACCTG
>JAICPS010000447.1 GCA_025929715.1 Anaerolineae bacterium
CGTCCTCCACGCCTCGCTGCAGCCACAGGCGGTGCAGGCGGCGACGGCTGCCACGCAGCGCTTCGACGACGGTGTTGCGGCGGTAGAGGTGATCCATAAAGAATGAGGTTAGAGATTGGCAGATTGCGTTAATCTCCAATCTCTTTAGTTCACGATCTTCCAAACAGTCTCATCGGCCCTATCCTCGAGCTCAACGCCAAGGTCACCAAGCTGCTTGCGGATCTGGTCGGCTTTGGCCCAGTCGCGGTTGGCACGGGCCTGGGAGCGCAGGTTTACCAGGAGGCGGATCAGGCCGTCCTCGCGCTCGGCGTTGGCGGTCTTCTCTTCTCTGTCGGGAATGATGCCAAGCACATCGCCGCCCAGGCGGCGGTAGAGGGCGTCGATGGCTTGTAGCGTGCCGGTTGATTGTGGTCCCCCTTCGTTAATGAGCGTGTTGACCTCGCGGGTCAACTCCTGAAGCACGCCAAGGGCGGCGGGGGCGTTGAAGTCGTCGTTCATCTTTTCTTCAAAGCGGACGCGCGTATCTTCAAGCAGGGCCAACACGTCGTCGTCGGCTTCGCCCGCGCTAGCGGAAAGCAACTGCATGCGCACTAACTGCACCACGCTCCAGAGGCGCTGCCAGCCCTTTTCGGCGGCGTTCACCGCGTCGTCGGAGAAATCGATGGGGCTGCGGTAATGGCTGGACAGGACGAACGCGCGTATGGCTTCCGGCCGCCAGCGTTCCAGCGCCTCGTCGACGGTTAACGTGTTGCCTAGGCTCTTACTCATCTTCACGCTGTCGAGGGTCAGCGAACCGGTCAGCATCCAGTAGCGGGCAAATGGCGCGTCGTGGGCGGCCTCGCTCTGCGCGATTTCGCACTCGTTATGGGGAAAGATATTGTCGATGCCGCCGCCGTGGATATCAAATGTTTCGCCCAGGTACTTACGGGACATCGCCGAACATTCAATGTGCCAGCCGGGGAATCCTTCACCCCAGGGGCTGGGCCAGCGCAAGATATGCTCGGGTTCGGCCCGCTTCCAGAGGGCGAAATCGGCGGGATGTCGCTTTTCTTCAAGCACCGCCACGCGCGCGCCTTCTTCCTGTTCATCGACAACGCGGCCGCTCAGCTTGCCGTATTCGTCGTAGGAAGAGACGTCGAAATAGACCGATCCATTGGCTTCGTAGGCGTTTTCCTTTTGTAACAGGATCTTGATCATCTCGATCTGCTCCGGCACGTGTCCGCTGGCACGCGGGCTGATGTCGGGACGCAGCACGTTCAAGGCGTCCATATTGTCGAAGTAGATGCGCGTGTATTTCTCTACAATCTGCATGGGCAGACTGGACGTCTGCCGCGCCTTGCGTAGCACGCGATCCTCGCCGCCGTCCAGCAGGTGGCCTACGTCGGTGATATTTTGCACGTACAGAACGTCATACCCTAGATAACGCAGATAGCGCACGACGACGTCGAAGGCGACGTACGTTTTGGCGTGGCCTACGTGGGGGTAATCGTAAACAGTGGGACCGCAGACGTACATATTGACTTTGCCTTCTTGTAGAGGAACGAATTCCTCTTTGTCTCGCGTCAATACGTTGTAGATCTTCAGCGTCATAATTGTCCTCGAGATAATTGTGGCCTATACCGCGATCCTATTTTACATAGTTTACACAGAGCTTCACAGAGCTTTTGCACAGAGTTCCACAGAGAAATCCTCTCTGTGTAGCTCCGTATAGAACTCAGTGGGTCCCTGTGTCACTTCTATTAAACGTACTTTTCGTATGCTGGGCTCGTTATTCCGAGCGGAGGATGGCAGCGACGCGTTCGAGGCAGCGTTCTTTGCCCAGGAGGGCCATCACTTCGTGCAGGGCGGGTCCGCGATCGCGGCCGGTTAGCGCGGCGCGAATGGGCGCGTAGATTTCGCGGGTCTCCCTGCCCTGCTCTTCCTGGAATTGCCGCTGCATGTTATTCAAGATGCTTTGAGCCGTCTGCTCGTCCAGCAGCACGACGTGCGCCAGCTCGGCGACGAGGCGTACGAGGACGGGGCGGGTGGGTGCTGTGGCGAGCGCTTCTTCGGCATCTCGTGTAAAGTCAAAGTTAGAGGAGAAGGCCCATTCGCTCTGCTCGACCGCATCGGACGGGCGCGTTAGATCATCACGGATCAGCGCCGCCAGGCGTTGAAGCCAACGCTCGTCCAGTTTCTCGGTCTGGTAAGCATCTTCCAGGAACGGGCGGATCAGCTGGGCTAACTGGGCGTCGCTTAGGCCACGCAATTCGTGGCGATTGAGGGAGCTGCGTTTATCCCGGTCGAACTCGGAGTCATTCATGGAAGTCGCGCCTTCACGGTAGGCGGGCGAAGATCATGCGGCCGGCCGTCGTCTGCAATACCTTGGTAACGGTGGCTTTTACGGTGCGCTCGATATGCTTTTCGCCGTCTTCAACCACGATCATCGTCCCGTCGTCGAGGTAGCCCACGCCCTGGCCGTACTCCTTACCTTCCTGAATGATCTTCACCGTCAACTCTTCACCTGGCAGATAGGCGGCTTTTACAGCGTTGGCGAGATCGTTGATGTTGAGGACAGATACGCCCTGTAGCTCGGCGACGCGGTTCAGGTTGTAGTCGTTGGTCATGATGGGACAGCTCAACTCGCGAGCCAGCGCCACCAGCTTGCTGTCTACGTCGCGAACCTCGCTGACGTCCATGTCGGTGAACTTAAGCGGAATAGGCAGCTCCTGCTGCAAAATTCCGAGTACTTCCAGTCCGCGACGCCCGCGATTGCGGCGCAAGCTTTCGGCGCTGTCGGCGATGTGCTGTAGCTCTGTGAGCACAAAGTTGGGTACAAGTAGGGTTGCCCGGATGAATCCCGTCTTGCTGATGTCGGTTATGCGACCATCGATGATCACGCTGGTGTCGAGCAGCACATAATCGACTTCACTTACTTCCTCCCGCACTGGAACCGCACCGCCGAGAAACGGGCGCATTGAGCCAAAGAAGTTGCGTAAATCCTGCTGGCGGAGCGAGAGGATGACTACGCTGAGATAGCAGAATACCACGGCCGCGCCGAGAGGGGCTATCTGCTGGAAAGGTGGCGGCAGGAACGAGAGGGGAAACGAAATCAGGGCGGCGGCGATCAGGCCCATAAAGATGCCGATGACGATTGCGCCTAACCGCTCGGGAGGCATGCTGACCAACTGCCTGCGGATCTTGCGGATGGGTCTTGTGGTAAAAATTGGGGTCAGAATCAGGCCGGCAAGGACGCCGACAAGGCCGAGGACAATAACGTAAATGGCGGGCTCGTCGCCAAAGAGATCGGCGAGGGAGCGCCCAAGTATCGCAAGGACAATGCCGCCTAAGACGGCGCCTAAAAGCCGGAAGAAAAAATCAATACTAAGCCCCATTTCCTCCACCACAAGAGCAGACTAGGTGGCCTATCGTGGGAAGCCACCTCATCAGACTCAAATGCGTCTCGTGCCTGGCCCCTGCGCGGTGAAGAAGAGGTCTTACCCCGGAAAATGGTGCGGGAATGTATCGTTCAAAACGTAAGTGCTTATGAGAAAAAGTGTGGCATCCGCGACATCGTCGATGCCCCGGTTGGTTCCAGTAATATTTTCTCCGGCTAACGATGATGAAGAATAATTCCGGGGCGCAAAGGTACCGCAAAGCGCATCGCTCAGGCTAAAGACGTATGAACCAATAAGTGCGCCGAGATGTTAACATATCGCCTACGACGTGGCAAATGAGCATATTCACTCATCTCATATGTTACCCAAGAGATATAGAAGAACGACCAAATTCAAAATACCCCCTCAGGATACCCCATTGCGGGCATGACGCGGCGGGCCGATTTTCTTACCCTTACCTTAACTGACCAAACGAAACGATTCACGAGGGTACGACAATGGAAATGAACCTGCCAGTCATAGCCGGAGCAATTTCGACTACGATCTTTGCGCTCAGCACGCTGCCAATGCTGCTGAAGGCGTTCCGAACTAAGGACCTAAGCTCCTATAGCCTGGGCAACATCCTGCTTGCCAACATTGGCAATGCCGTTCATTCCGTCTACGTATTCAGCCTGCCGGTGGGCCC
>JAICPS010000135.1 GCA_025929715.1 Anaerolineae bacterium
GGGCACCTGTAAACTACCCGAGCTCTACCGTATCGTCGATGGTGAAGCCGATTTTGACGGTCACCTGCCAGTACGCAATGTTGCCCTCTTCGATGTAGCCGCGCGTCTCTTTGACCTTAAACCAGCGCATGTGGCGAACTGTCTGGGCGGCGCGAGCGATGGCCGTCTGGACGGCTTCCTCAATGCTGTTTTGCGACGAGCCGGTCAACTCAATCGTCTTGTAAACGTGGTCAGGCATCAGAATACTCCTTTGTGTAATGGCGCGCCCGATAAGGAACGCCGGCTAGAAAAATCCTCGTCTTACAATCGTCGTTCACATGGTCGCTTCTAACTCGTCAATGGCTCGGCGAATGACGGCGGCGCTGTTCTGAAGGGCCGCTTGCTCGCCGTCGTCTAGAGGCAAGGGGAACGTAGCCAGCACGCCATTGCCGCCAATTAGCTGGGGAAGGGCCGCGGTGACGTCTCGCACGCCCGCGATTTGCGGGCGTCGCGTACAAACTGTTAGAATGGCGCGCTGGTCACGCAGGATGACGTGCACGATGCGGGCCAGTGCGCTGCCTATTCCATAGTAGGTGGCGCCTTTACCGTTGATTATGGTGTATGCTGCCTGCCGAACCTGCCGGTCGATGTCCCGGCGTATCGTCTCGTCGAAGGGAATCTCCTGGAGCCGACAGAATTCGGCCAGCGGTAGGTTGCCCACGTTCGTCAGGGACCAGGTGAGGACTTCGGAATCGCCATGCTCGCCGATCACATAGCCGTGAACGTGGGTGGGATCGACGCCCGCGAGCTGGCCCAGGAGCGCGCGAAAGCGGGCGGTGTCAAGCGTAGTGCCGGACCCGATGACGCGATGGGAAGGCAGGCCATATTCTTCGGCGTAGATGGCGGTGACGTGAGTCATGACGTCCACCGGATTGCTGGCGACCAGCAAAATCGTCTCCGGTGCGCGCTCTAGTATAGCGGGCACGACGCTGCGAAAGACGGCGGCATTGCGTTCAAGGAGCTGCAGCCGTGTTTCGCCGGGCCGTTGCCCCACGCCGGCGGCGACGATAACAACCCGACACCCTGTGAGATCGGGATAATCGCCCGAGCGAATGTTCAGGGAGTGAGCGAAGGGTACGGCATGCAAAAGATCGGCGGCTTCGGCGGCGGCGCGTTCTTTGTTGAGGTCTACGAGGATGATTTCGCGCCCGATTCCTTGCATGAGCAACGAATAGGCAGCGGTCGCTCCCACGAGGCCCGTTCCCACAATGCCTACTTTCATGCGCCGTCCTTTCACTCTCCCCGTGACTTTCGGCCTGTTATCTGGCTCCCCGGTAACAGATTCATTGTACAGGTTGCCGGTAGGGCGTCAAAAGCGGGGTATTGTTCTTGACACGGCGGCCTATTTTGATACGGTTGAGCCTATGAAAGGAAAAGTCGTTTTTGCAGCATGGGTTGCGGTGGTTCTGTTTCTCGTGGCCGTTCTTCCGGCGGCGGCGCAGGAGCGAGAAGCGGTATTTTTGCCGGGATGGGTTGCCTGGGCCACGGTGATTGTCTCGCTCGCCGTGCCGGTGATTTTGTATTTTTACCTGCGGGGCAAAGGGCGGCTATAGAAGTGACGTTACAGTTTTGCGGTAGCGCCTGGTGGCGTCGGCTTAGCGCACAATTGGCAGATCAGGATTAAGCAGAATCGAGCCGCGGGCGCTTTGTCGCCGCGAAGCGTCCAACGCCGTGATGAGACGCTCCGCAGCCTCGACGAATGCTTGTCCTGCCGGCGACTGTGGCGCCGCAATGACCGTGGGGAGCCCGCTGTCTCCGCCTGCGCGCACCGCTGGATCTAGCGGAACGCGCGCCAACAACGGCGTCTTCAGCCGGCGGCTCAGTTGCTCCCCTGCGCCCTCGCCAAAAATGGATTCTGCCTGTCCGCAATGTGGGCAGACGTAAAAACTCATGTTTTCCACCACACCCAACAGTGGCACCCCTAGCTGCCGGAACATTTCGCCTCCTTTCAGGACATCGCCGAACGCCAGGTTTTGCGGGGTGCCCACCATTATAGCTCCGGCTAGCGGAAGTGTCTGCGTTAACGTCAGCTGTACATCCCCCGTTCCAGGCGGTAAATCAACGATCAAATAGTCAAGCTCCCCCCACATTACGTCACGTAAGAGCTGGCGAATTGCCTGGTGCATCATCGGTCCGCGCCAGATCACCGGGGATTCAGCCGGTACGAGCAAGCCCATCGACATGACTGTAATCCCATGCGCTTGAGGTGGGAAGATCTGGTCCCCGAAAGCAAAGGGCTCCTCACCGGAAATTCCCGTCATCAAAGGAACGTTTGGGCCATGAATATCTCCATCCAACAGCCCGACGCGGTGTCCAAGCTGCCCTATAGCGACTGCCAGATTCACCGCGACGGTTGTCTTACCCACGCCGCCTTTGCCGCTGGCGACCGCCACGATATATTTCGCATCGAGCTGCAGGCGTGAGGTTTCACGCAATTGCGAGCGCGGCGTCGTCTCAAAGCTAACTTTCACGTCTTTCACGCCCGGAATTGCCAAGACGGCCTTCCTTGCGCGCCGCTCGATTGGCACTTGCAACGGTGTGCCAGCCTCACGTAACCGCACTGTGAAGCTCACAACGCCCTGGCGGGCGGTCAGGTTGTGCACCATGTTCAGCGATATCAAATCGCGATTGACTTCTGGCTCCAGAACCTTACTCAGCGCTGCTACCACCTGGTCGACCGTTACAGGTTCCTGCGATCTGAGTAATTTCAGCAATTGTTTCATGAGATCGTCTTGGCCTTCGGCGGGGAAGTATATCCGTGCGCCGCAGCAATCTCGTCCAGGTCGTACGTCGCCAGGTCTTCGACAGATAGGAACGGTAGCGGGATAGGATCATAGGTAACGACGACCTTAACGTATCCACGGCATGCGTTACAGGTTTGCAAACGGTATTTTTCTTCCTGACCGGCGACCGCGACAAAACCCAGACTACGATAATCCCGGCGGCCACAGAAAGCGCATCTTAAACGTTGGTAGTACCAGCCTGCGCCACAATGGAGACAGCGAAGCCGACGCTTGCCTTCTTTACCCTGAATTTCAGAAAGTCTGGGGCTATTACCGCAGATCGGACATTGCCCTCGCCGCCATTCATTCAGGTCTACGGCGCCGTATAAACCTTGCGACCACGCGCGCAACGCAGGTCTAAGGCTAGTTTCGGCCACAACGCGTAGCAGCGTAGCGTCTAATTGCTGTTGGCTCGCGGCCTGCTCGAGGCGCGTTTCGTCTCCCATTGCTACTGCTGCCCAGACTTCGGTCAAATCGAGCTGATAGTGCTCGACTGCAAGGCGAATCTGCATGGCGGCGCTGGCACGCGAGGCGGCGGTACCCTGCGAATCGGATGTGTGGTTCTCCTCCGTCTTTGACCAAGCGTACCTCCTGCGGCTGAGGAACGACCGCTTCTCCCGGCGAGGCGCATTACCATCGATAGCTAGATTTTCTAAGATCCGACAAAGGTGCAAAAACAGGCTGGTTGTAGCGTCAATGTCGAGAGGAAGGTCTTCTTCGAGCAGCAGGGGCCGTCCTGATTCGAGCTTCTCGCGCGCCCTTGCCGTATTCAGGAAAAATGTGGGAACTGTCAGTTGCGCATCGTGCAGAGCGGGAATGGTTGCCCGGTAGAAAGCGGCTGCTTCCGCTAGTCCTGGTTCTCGTGTTGCCAGGTCGTCCAGTCGCCGCAGAGCTGCTGACACCTGGATATCTAAACTGGCCGACCGTGTCACGTACGCTCCTGGGTAGCCAAGGTTCGTAACGCCCGAACCGTTTCTTCTAATTCATCGCCACCCAGTAACAAAAGCCGGTCGATCTGCTGCTGCAGATGTACCAACATGCCGTGTAGCATAGCCGCTTGTAGTGGGTCTTCTGTCTGTCGCCAGACGTTATCCTCACCCGCCTTGTCCAGCCATGTTGCCAGACGCTCCATCGTTCTCAACGCATCGTCGACGGTGCGGTCGTACTTACGTGAACCGGGAACAAACCTTTTACCTTCGCCATCACGTCCGGCCATGGAGATAACCCTACAATTTAGACACCGAAATCACTTCGTTTCGCGTTATAATAGACCTTGCCCTCCCAGAACGACGACAGTACGCAAAATAAGGCCGCCAAGGAGGATGAGGAGTGCGCTTCCAACCAGCATGCGTGTCGTGCCACGGAAGCGCTGAAAACCGGGAAAAAGTTCGAGAACCAGCGGAATTACTAAGCCGATCAGGACGGCACCGCCAATGAGCAGGATGCCGCTAATCCCGGTTAACAGAATATCGGCGCTGGAGCCAAGCCACAACAGCATAGCGACCAGTAACACGAGCTCTAAAAGCAGTGCGACAATGTCAAGTCGCTTGAGTTTTACAATCGATGTACCCAAGTCCTTACCAGTTGCGACCAGACCTAAGATAACGGCGGCCACTCCGGTCGAAGCGCCTGACGCCAGAAATAGGGCGCCGAGCATCGGCGTATCGGCCCACACGGGCAAGTGAGTCGTCGCCAACAATACGCCGGTGTACGACGCCAGAAAGAACGCTGCGAGTCCGCCAATCATTGCGTAGATGAGGCGAGGCGTACTGGAATATTTCAGCCGAGGCAACGACCATTTAAGCCGCCCGGTTTCCACCAACACATCCAGAAACGAAAGGGTACTAAATAGCCCAAACACCAGCAGGGCATAAGCACCGACTGACATGGGTGAATCCCATACCGGCCACGGAAGGAACGTGTTGCGGTAGAGTATCATATGCCAGAAGCGAAGCGGCTGGCCCAGATCAAGTATCAGGGCAATGAGAATAATTGGGAGCATTGCGAAGGCGATGTAATATCCCATACGAGCGGCGGGGCGATCGGCTTCCTCGCCGACCAGCTCGATGACGCTGGCGACAAGATAGGCGCCCGCAGCGATCCCACCGGTAAAAAAGTAAAGGACAATCCACCATTCCCATTGGGGAATCTGCAATTCACCGGGCATCGGTTAGGCCTCCACTTCTTCGTTTCTATTGAGCCGCGTGCGGAACGAAACTAGCGCCGCGAGACCGACGAGAATCGCGCTGCCCACGCTCCAAACAGAGTTCGGAATGAGGTTACGTTGCGGGAGCTGAGGGTTTGCCGGCTGGCCATACACTTCCGGGTCATCGAGGAGCAGATAGAAGACGTTTAAGCCACCGAGCACGTCGTCGTCGCCATATATCTGGGCTTTGCTATATCCTAGTTGTCGGAGCGTACTCACTCGTTGCCGAGCCTGGCTCCGAAGTTCATCCACATCGCCAAACACAATTGAGTCGGTGGGGCAGGCTTTGGCACACGCCGTCTCCAGGCCATTGTGAATTCGATCGTCGCAAAGCGTGCACTTGTTGACGCGTCCGGTGCTTTTGTTGTAGCTGATTACGCCATAGGGACAGGCGGAAATGCACATGCGGCAGCCATTGCACACGTCTTGCTGCACGATGACGTTTCCGAGATCCGTGCGCATGAGGGCGTGTGTGGGGCAGACGTCCAGACAGCCGGCGTGTGTACAGTGTTTACAGGAATCGCTCATCATGTACCAGGCCATGTTGCCCTCGAGTGAAGACCCGCGTTCGATGAATCGCACGTGCCGCCAGTTGGTGGCTGTCAATCGCCCGGTGTTGTCGTAAGAGTTGCCGGTAAAATTGATAGCTTTGAGGCGACCATCGGGCTGCACCGCGAAATCGTCTGGTTCACCGTCCAGATCGTTCCACTCCTTACAGGCAACCTGGCACGCTTTGCAGCCGATACAGATGGAAGTATCTACAAACATCCCTTTAGGCATTGCACACCTCCCCCGGCGAATCATTGCAGATCAGACTGGCGACATCGACTCCTGGCCCTTGGTATTGAGCAATAAGGTCTTCATGAATTTCCCGAGCGGATTTGGAGCGGCGGCCCGGCCGTAAGTCGCACGAAAAGACCTTACCCTCGTGGATTGTCACATTGGGATCCGCTACCAACGAGCTGATGTCGTTAGTCACGTCGCCGCTTGCCAGTCCCTGATATCCCCAGTGCCAGGGAATGCCTATTTCATGATAGGTTCGGCCGTCGATGACGAACGGTCGCATGCGCCGGGTAACCAGTGCGCGACCTTCTACCTCGCCGCGAGCTGTGACGACCGTGACCCAATCGGTATTGTTGATGCCTTTCTCTTCGGCCAGTTCATAGCTCATTTCCACAAAGAGTTCTGGCATTAGTTCCGCCAGCCAAGGGAGCCAGCGGCTCATCGTGCCCGAGAGGTAATGCTCGGTGAGGCGATAAGTAGAGACAATAATGGGGTATTTCTCGGCGTCTTCGGCATTATGATACGGGTTGCCGGGCACGTCCCAGAACTTGGCGACCGGGTTGCGCTGCTGGCCGTAGACGGGATTCGTAACTGGTGATTCCCATGGTTCGTAGTGCGTAGGCAGGGGACCATCTACCGCGCCGGAAGGAGCAAAAAGCCAAAACTTGCCATCCGGTTTCATGATGGCAGGACTCGTGCCACTATGGGCGTCCAAAGCGGTTCCGCCATCTTGCGCCAAAGCGTCGGGTCTCTTGGTCGGCGGGAAGTCGATGCTGTCCCCGGCGACGTTGACCCACGAGCCAATAATCGGGTTGCCGTCTGCATCTACCTGTCCGGTATCCCTTTCCTCATCCCAGTACGTGTACCGTTTCCGTTCGCTCCAGGGTCTACCGTCCGGGTCAGCCGAAGCACGGCTGTACATGATGTGCCGGTTGGCCGGCCACGCGAAACCCCAGTTGGGGCTAACCCAGGCGTCGGCCTCGCGCGCCGCTGCAAGGTTTTTGCCTTCTTCCGGATATACACCGCTATAGATCCAGCAACCACAGGCGGTCGAGCCGTCGTCCTGAAGCGCTGCAAACCCCGGCACCAGCGTCTTGTCAGCCCAGGTATAACCGTTTATTTCGCGCATGATCAGATCGCCGCTCGGTTCATCATTGATGCGCCATTCCGCGTTCTCCTCTTCGTTCATGTAGTCCCAGTAGAGGTTTTGGATGGGCCAGTCACGCGGATTATCGCTATCTGCGTACAGCTCTTTTAACCGCCGGGTCAGGTGGTAGGTAAACCACAGGTCGCTGCGTGCGTCGTCGGGCGGATCGGCTGCTTTGTCATGCTGTTGCAGCAGGCGCTGGGTATTGGTGAAGGTACCGGTTGATTCGGCCGGTACGGCGCCGGGCAAAAAGAATACTTCAGTCGCAATTGTGGACGGATCGACGTCCGGTCGTTTCCAAAATGCGGCGGTTTCCGTCTCGAAGTAATCACGGACCACCATCCATTCCAGGTTTTCCATCGCCTTGCGCTGAAGTTCGGCATTCTGACCACCGACGGCCGGATTTTGGCCAATGACCAGGAAACCCTTGATTCCGCCCTGGTGCATTAAGACGAAGGTAGGCAAATGGGAGTGATCTCCGCTGATCTTGGGCAGCGAATCATATCCAAAGTCGTTGTCTGGCGTTGCTGCGTCGCCGAACCAGGCTTTGAGAAGGCTGACCGCAAATTTCGGAAAGTTGAACCAGTAGCTTGTGGGCGGCGTTTCGGTCAGTATGTAATCGCGAAGCGTATCATGACTCTTACGTGCGTCTGCCGCGTTCAGGTAACCCGACCAGGAATGATACAGCGTCGGTATATCGGTAGAACCTTGAATGGTGGCATGGCCGCGCAGAGCAAGTATTCCGCCGCCCGGCCGCCCGGCGTTGCCGAGGATGACCTGTAACATGCCGGCCGTGCGAATGAATTGCACGCCGACGGTATGTTGGGTCCAACCAACGGCGTAGACAATGGCACTGGTGCGTTCTCGGCCAGAGTTCTCTAAGAGGGTGTTGGCGACGTCGAGGAATTTCTCCTGCGGACACCCGCACACGTTTTCGACCATCTCGGGGGTATAGCGAGCGTAATGCCGCTTCATAATTTGGAATACCGTATGCGGATCTTGCAGCGTCAGGTCGACCCGCGGCTTACCGGGTAAACCGGCAGCCACTGCATCGGCGTAG
This sequence comes from Anaerolineae bacterium, assembly GCA_025929715.1. Lineage (GTDB taxonomy): Bacteria > Chloroflexota > Anaerolineae > Promineifilales > Promineifilaceae > JAAYYY01. Next base: position 8,019 of record JAICPS010000135.1, read on the forward strand.
CTTTGTTCCTCGCCAGCGGGCATTGTGGATGCCGCCTCTTCACGCTGATACGCCCAGGAATTCACGTCATAGCGGCGATTTTCGTCATCAAAGCCGGAAAATAGCCCGTCCAAATCTTCGGGGTCTTGGTAGGATTCGTCGATGAGCGTCGCAGCGTTGCTGTAATTCACCAGGTATTCTCTGAAGAATGGATCGGAGTTCCACCGGTCATCGTTGATGATGGTGTTGATCAACGCTCCGAGAAAAACGATGTCAGTGCCTGCGCGGATTGGGGCGTGAATATCGGCCATCGCCGACGTGCGTGTAAAGCGGGGGTCGACATGAATGATCTTGGCGCCCTTCTCTTTCGCCTGCATCGGCCAGCGAAAGGCGACAGGGTGACACTCGGCCATGTTAGAACCCATAATCATGACTGCGTCAGAGTTGGTCAGATCGCGGGCAAACGTGGTGGCAGCACCGCGTCCAAACGTTATCCCCAGACCGGGGACGCTGGCGGAGTGTCAGATCCGGGCCTGGTTTTCGATTGAAACCAGGCCGGCGGTGCGCATCGATTTTTGGTGAATGTAGTTCCACTCGTCGTCAATGGTTGCACCGCCCAGGGATGCGATGGCGAGCACCTGATTGACGCGCTTCTCTTCACCATTGACAGTCGCCGTTTCGATAAAGTTATCATCGCGCGTGTTCTTGAAGCGCTCGGCGACCATGTCCATGGCCTCTTCGAGATCAATATCTTCCCAATGGTCAGAATAGGGGGCGCGATATTTCGCTTTGGTCCAACGGTGCGGGTTGACGGCGAGTTGGTAGGTGGCCGCGCCCTTCGGGCAAAGGGTGCCGACGTTAATAGGACTGTCGTAGTTGCCCTGAATGTCGATGATCTTACCATCGGCTACGGTAACGATCTGCCCGCAACCGACGGCGCAATAGGGGCAAACACTGGCAACTTCCCTTCCCCGCTTGATCTCTTGCGTTGGGGTTCGAGCAGCATGAGCGGTTAGTCCAAGGCCAGACATTTCGGCAGTCACTCCACCCATCGTTTCGGCCGAAAGCCTTAAGAACTGCCGACGGGTCATCTTTGATGACATACCACCTCCTTACTTTAGCCTGCTCGATAAAATAACCGCTAAAGGTCGGCTATGTATCTATCCTAAACGATAGAATTTAGGGTGAGGAGTTGATTAAGTGAAATTAGCCGATAAGATGCTACATCGCAGACTCCACTTAAATTATAAATCCATTTTACCGAAAGGCAATAAGGCAGCGGCAAAGTTGCTTGACACGTTACCACCGCCATGCTACTATGGCTTCGACAAACGAAAAGACAACAACTTTGAATCGGAAGAGTACCCTGTAAAGCGGGTCCTAGAGAGCCGGTGCATGGGCTGGAACGCCGGCGGCAGCGCCACAGGGGAATGGGCCGAGGAGTTGTCCGGGCGAACGGGTGAGACCAAATAGCTCGGATCGGGTATGCCGCCGTTATCAAGGCAGAGTCTCGCCGCGCCGACGTGGCCGGACGATAATGAGTGAGGCTGGCTTTTTTCTGACACCCCAACGCGCCGCATCAGGCGCGTTTCTGTTTGTTAGAATGTCTGCCTAACCAGGGTGGCACCACGGGAGAACGCGCTCTCGTCCCTAGTAGGGATGAGGGCGTTTTGTTTTCTAATGCAGTCTTGCTGTGACCGTTCTCTAACCTTGCCACCGGCGGACGCGGTCGGAGACCGGCCCGAGCGA
>JAICPS010000392.1 GCA_025929715.1 Anaerolineae bacterium
CTACACCCTGCATTCGAGGATTGGGTTGAGCCGCTGGACACTGTCACCCTGCGCCCTGATGACCTGGATCCATCGTTTATGGTCTACCGCCTGGGGCCGGTTGCGAATCTGCCGGAGGAGGATGAACGGGCTGTCTTTGGCCAGTCAGAGCCGGCGTTGACCCTTTTGGGTAGCCGCTGGCTTACCGGGCAGGTGCAAGCGGGCGAGACGGGTGAACTGCTACAGGTATGGCGCGTAGACGATGCGACAGCCGTTGGTCCCGTTCAGGCCGCCATCGGCGGCACCGACGTGATTCTCTTCACGCATATCATCGACCAATGGGGCTATATTGTGGCCCAGCAAGATCGCGTCGACGCTCCCTCGACAAGCTGGCGGACGGGCGACCTCGTGGTTCAGGTCCATCGTATCACCTTGCCGCCCTGGTTGGCACAGGGCATCTATACGGTAGTGGTGGGCGTTTACGACCGCGCCTCGCAGCAACCGCTGCCGGTGCTTGGCGAAGAGGGTCGCTGGGACGCGACGCGCGCAAAAGTGGACTCGCTGAACATAATCCCTTAAAATTGCCAGAAATGGACGAACGGACGCAGGCTAATGGGCTCTCAGTTGAAGAGCTGGAACAGCTTCTCTATTTGAAGAAGCATGCCCACCGTCGCCAACGCCTGCAGCGACTTAAAGGTGAAGGCCGCGTGGTTGAAGTGGCGGGGCTTCCACCGCCCAACCCTACACCGCCACCCCTGGTGCGTCCCGCAGCGACGCCGGGCGGCGCGATGCGGCGCGTTATCTTACAGGATGGCGACCTTGAAGATGGGCAAGAACCGGATCAGGACGGCCCACGGGAAAGACGCCGCATCCCCTGGCGCACCATCGCCAATCGGCTGCTGTTGCTGGTGGAAATCGCCGCCATTGGCGGCTTTATCTGGGCCATCTTCAGTTTGCTGGACACGCGCAGCGAGCTGAATCAGGAATTGGCGGAAGTGCAACGGTCAGAAGCAGCATCTGTCTCGCTGCCCACGCCCACGGCGACGCCGGTCATTGACTTGGTCGTTCTGCCCGGCGGTCACAAACCACCGGTAGAAGGTCGCGCGCCGGAGCCGGGCGAAGCGGGTTATATCCCGGCGCACCTGCTGCCGGCCGTGAATAATTACGAGCCACCGCCCATCCCCACGCCGGGTCCGGAACAGGCGCGGCGCATCCAGATCCCCGCGATTGACGTGGATAGTTCTATTTACCAGGGTCAAGACTGGGAACAGCTGAAGAAAGGGGTCGGCCAGCTTATCGGCTCAGCACAGCCGGGCCGGCCGGGCAACGTGGTTCTGGCAGCGCACAATGACATCTACGGCGAGATCTTCCGCTATCTAGATCAGTTGGAACGCGGCGACGAGATCATTATTTCCAGCGAACGGCAGCAATACACCTATGTGGTGCGCGAGATTACCGTCGTGGAACCGACAGATACGCATGTCATGGAACCTACCGAGCATGCCAGCACGACACTGATTTCCTGTTATCCATACCTAGTAGATAACAAACGAATCGTTATTTTTGCCGATCTGGCGCGAGAGGTGCAGTCTTAGGAGAGTATGGCACGATCAAGAATTTCATCACGTGGCAGCGGGTCGGGGCGTGGTCCCAGGCGGATCAGTACGACCGAAGAATTGGCCGACGAATACGCTTACGTAATCAAAGATTTGCGCAACATCCTGCTGCTGGCTGCAGTAATGTTTGCCTTGCTGATTGTTCTGAATCTGATTTTGTAAAGTGACCGGCCCCTGGAAGAGCGCGGGCATCCTGCCCGTTGCGACCATGATGGTCGCGGTCCATCACCTGTGCATCGTTTGACGCTCCAGAGGCCTTGTGTTATCATACGTAACGCGCTGACTCAGGTCAGGCGTTTTTGTTGTTTCTGCCACTTGGCAATGTTTTCAGACATACGCCAGAATGGGTTAATTAATAGACGAGGTAAACCATAAGCACTGACTACCGGATAAACAATAGGATACGAGCGCGAGAAGTTCGACTGATCGATCAGGACGGGAGCAACAAAGGGGTTGTTCCCCTACAAGAGGCCCACGATCTGGCAGTTAATGCCGGCCTGGATCTGGTAGAAGTAGCGCCCCAAGCGCGGCCGCCCGTGGTTCGCATCATGGACTATGGTAAGTTCCAGTACGAACAGACCAAAAAAGAGCGCGAAGCACGTAAGCACCAGAAACAGATTGAAATCAAGACGATCAAGTTGAGCCCTAAGACGGCCGATTTTCACCGCGACATCAACGTGCGACGCGCGCGGGGATGGTTGGAGGAAGGAAAGAAGGTAAAAGTCGTCATCCGCTTCAAGGGCCGCGAGATCCATTACCCGGAAATTGGTCGTGACATTATGGAAGGCATTGTCGAAGACCTGAAAGATGTGTCTAGCGTGGAACAGTCGCCGAATCTGGAAGGTTGGACCATGGTGATGATGCTCAATCCGGACGCTGACTGACCTACCCCGGCAATCTTGCGCCGGGCAGCTTTGACAGCGGCTTTGAAAGCCTTATATTTAAAACAGGAGAAAGCCCGTGAGGGGCTTTTCTGTGTGAGGTGAGACGACAGATGGGTAAAACGAAGAAGAAGTATAAAATGAAGACCTATAAAGCGGCTGCCAAGCGCTTCAAAGTGACCAAGACTGGCAAGATTTTGCGCACAAAGGGCGGCAAGAGCCACCTTCGTCGCAAGAAATCGAAGCGCGTCAAGCGGCAGTTCAGCAGGATGATCGAAGTCAAGAGCGCGGGCGACAAGCGCCGTATCAAGCGCCTGGCGCCATACTTGAAGAAGTACAGCTAGACTCAATCGCTGCCTGGCTTCTGCGGAACGTCCAGGCTTAATCTAAATGCGAGGTATACGAAATGCGTGTTAAAGGTGGGACGGTTACGCGCCGTCGGCATAAGAAAATACTTGAAATGACGAAGGGCCAGTGGGGGACGCGTAGCAAGCTCTTCCGCCGCGCCAACGAAGCGATGATGAAGTCGTACTGGTACGCCTATCGCGACCGGCGCGTTCGCCGTCGCGAGATGCGCCGCCTGTGGATCGCGCGCATCAACGCCGCCACGCGGCTGCACGATCTCAATTACAGCCGCTTCATTTACGGCCTGAAACAGGCGAACGTGTCGCTGGACCGCAAAGTGCTGGCAGACATCGCCGTACGTGATGCCGCCGCCTTCGCCCAGATAGTCGACACGGCAAAGACAGCGCTGGAAGAGTAATCCGGTCGCCAACCTGCTGCAAATGAACGCCACACCTGGCTGTCCGGGTGTGGCGTTTTACTTTCACGGAAACTGGCTTACGCTGGAGTTTCCAGGAAAGTGACTGTATGATGCATCATGATGTCCGTGCCACCGACCTATCAGGCAGGCCGCCGCCTTATCTGGATGCTGTTGATCCTGCTCGTTGCCAGCTTCTTGCGCCTGCATGATCTACCCCAGATTCCACCGGGAATGACCCATGACGAGGCCGATCATGGGCTCGATGCCTGGGACGTCGTGCAGGGTCAACGGCCGATTTACTTTACGGTCGGATACGGCCGGGAGCCACTGTTCGACTATAGCACCGCCATTGTGATGACTTTTTTGGGTCCTTCGTTTCTGGCAGGGCGCCTCACCTCTGTCTTCTTTTCCCTGATCCTTATCGCCGGCAGCTACGCCTGGATCAGGCAGGCGCTCGACGGCAGCGTCGGCCTGCTGGCCGCAGCCGGGCTGGCCCTCGGCTTCTGGCCCCTGATGACCGCGCGTCAAGCCCTGCGCAGTGAAACGCTGCCGGCATTGTTGGTCGTGGGGGTCGTGTGTTTTTGGAGGGGAATGGCGATTGAAAAAAAGAGATTGGAGATTGGAGATTGGAGACTGCTCAATCTCCAATCTCCGTTTATTCTTTCTGGCCTCTTCCTCGGCTTGACCTTCTACACCTACATCCCCTCCCGGATTCTCTGGCTACTTTTTCCTGCGCTGGCCTTGTATTGCACGCTGTTGAGGCGGCGGGCGCCCTGGCGCGGCGTGTTGGTGACGCTGGGCGTGGCGGCGCTGGTCGGGCTGCCTCTGTTTATCTTTTTGCTCACGAATCCGGGCGCGGAAACGCGTATTGCACAGCTGTCGCGGCCGTTGCAGCAGGCGGCGCAGGGCGATCTGGGGCCACTATGGGCCAACGTGCGCAACGGATTGAGGATTATTTCGGTCATGGGCGACTCGCAGTGGCGTTACAATATTGCCGGCCGTCCCCTGCTCTCGCGATTCGCGGGCGCGCTGTTTTACCTCGGGTTGCTGTGGAGCGCCTGGCGCGTGCTGAGCTGCCTGTGGCGAAGCCGGGCCAGCCACCGCCAGGCCAGCCACCGCCGCGTGGCGGACTCCTACCGCGACGCTCCCGCGCATTTTTTTGCCCTTTTGTGGCTGGCGCTGGGCCTCGCTCCGGTCCTGGCGACGGGGCGCGAATTGAGCACCACGCAGGCGATTGGGATGCAGCCCGTTCTATATCTGTTTCCGGCTCTGACTCTGGTAGCGGTCGCAGATTGGCTAAAGCCACGCCTGGGAAAGCGAGCCACCCGCTATCTTTTGCCCATCGTCGGGCTGCTGCTTGGCGCGTTGCTGCTAGTAGAGACATGGCAGGCTTACTTCCTGACTTGGGCGCGGCGTCCCGAGGTTGCCGTGCAGTATGAGACGGAGCTGGTGCAGATGATCAATTACCTGGAGGGGACGGTAGAGGGC
>JAICPS010000353.1 GCA_025929715.1 Anaerolineae bacterium
GTAAGCCGTCGGCAAGATAGGCATAATCTTCAAGATAGGCGTTGTAATGGGCCTCGCTGCCGCCGCGCCAGGTACGTAAGAGCCGTCCCTCGTCGCCGCGCATTGTCTGGTAGAGAAAGCCGGCGTTTTCGACGGCAGCTTTGGTGAAGTCATCGCGCTGTAAGGCACGGCCGGCTTCGGCAAAGGCGGCCATCATCAGGCCGTTCCAGGCGGTCAGCACCTTGTCATCTTTGCCGGGCCACACGCGTTGCGCGCGGACGTCATAAAGTTTCTGGTGCGCCTGCGCTAGTTTTTCCTCAGCTTCTTGTTCGTCCATGTCGAGATCCCCAGCAACAGACTGCAGATCCTGGGCAACGTGCAGGATGTTCTTGCCTTCCCAGTTACCCCGTTGGCTTACACCATAATGGCGAATGACGAGCTGAGCCTCTTCGGCCGATAAAGCCTTTTCTATCTCTTCCTGTTGCCATATGTAGAACTTGCCTTCCTCGCCCTCGCTGTCGGCGTCCATGCTGCTGAAAAAGCCACCGTCTTCGTGGCGCATCTCACGCAGCACCCATTCCAGCGTCTCCTCGACGACACGCCGGTAGAGGCGCCGTCCTGTGAGCTGCCAGGCATGCAGATAGACGCGCGCCAGCAAAGCATTGTCGTAAAGCATCTTTTCGAAGTGGGGCGCCAACCATTTGTTATCGGTGGAATAACGGGCAAAGCCGCCGCCGATCTGATCATACATTCCACCGTGCGCCATCCGTTCCAGGGTATGCTCGGCCATGCGCCGCGCTTCCTCGTCGCCCCGTTCGTGCACCATGCGCAAGAGGAATTCGATCGTCATAGCCTGCGGAAATTTCGGCGCCTGGCCCCAACCGCCCTGGCTCCGGTCATAGCTCGTCGCCAACGATTGCAGCGCCTGGTCAAATAGTTGCGAATTTAACGAATCACCGTCGCCCGATAGTCCCAGGCGGCGGCCAAGATGCTGGGCGACCTCGGCGGCATTGCCGACAAGATCATCGCGCTGTGTTTTCCAGGCGTTGGCAATGCTGAGCAACAGCTGCTGGAAGCTGGGCATGCCGTACCGTGGCGCGGGGGGGAAATAGGTGCCGCCGTAAAAGGGGTGTCCCTCCGGCGTCAGAAACACCGTCATGGGCCAGCCTCCCTGCCCTGTCATGGCAACGACGGCGTTCATGTAGATGCTGTCGAGGTCAGGGCGTTCTTCACGATCCACCTTGACGTTGACGAATTCACGGTTCATCAGGGCCGCGGTCTCCGAATCTTCGAAGGACTCGTGCGCCATCACGTGGCACCAATGGCAGGCGGCATAGCCGATGCTGAGTAGTATGGGCTTGTCCTCACGACGCGCTTTTTCCAGCGCATCTGCGCCCCACGGATACCATTCAACCGGATTCTCCGCATGCTGGAGAAGGTAGGGACTACTCTCATTTGCCAGGCGATTGGGCATCTTAATCTCCTTAACTGATGACGATCAGGCGGGGCTCATTGGTCGGACGTGACGTTCACGGCCATAATACACCAGAATGGATGTTGCTACATCGGGCAGAGCGGCGATTTTATCTAGATCAAACGAGCCGGCAGGGACTGTGACGTCCTGGCGTGCTATCTGGTGGCCGTTTGGCCTGCTCCTTCTCTCTTTACTGCTGTACTTGCCGCCATACAAGCAGGCTTTCATCGGCGACGACTACCTGCAGTTGGGGTATGTCGCGGAGTTCCTGGGCGAGCCGTCGCAGGTTATTCTAGTCTTTGACCCCTTTTGGACCGATTGGTACTACCGGCCAATACAGAACGTCTGGCTGCTATTCTGCCGGCTGCTGTTTGGGCTAAACCCTTTCGGCTATTACTACTTGCAGGGCCTCTGGCATCTTCTCGCAGGCGCCGCACTTTTTGCCCTCGCGCGACGGCTTGGGTTACGCAAAGGAGCTACCCTGATCGCCGTGACCCTGTTTGTCGTCAACAGCCATCACCACGACGTCGTAGCCTGGATCAGCAGTATTTCGATCATTATGGCGACGACTTTTTCTTTGTTGGCTGCCAGTTGTTACCTAAGCTTCGTACAGGGAAAGGGACGTCGTCGCCTGCTCCTTGCGACTTCAATCTTGTCGCTGCTGGCGATGCTAAGCCATGAAGAGGGCATTCTGCTACCTTTCTTTCTCCTGGCTGCGCGGCTGGCACTTTGGCGTCAACGTAAAGCAGATCGGTGGGAATCTTTCCTGGGACTGGCCTTGCTGTTGCTGGCCACCGGCCTTGGCGCCGTGCAATTTTTGAGACCGAACTCCACGATAAGCCTCCACGATCAATCGCTCAGAAATTTTCTTACAGCTTTGCACCCCTTGCAGCTGTCTCGATATATGGTCACGGTCGCAGGCCGCTGGTTACTCCTAAACAAGAGTCTGCCGGGCATCATCGTCTTTAGGGCAGTGACCGAGGTGGGCGCCGTGGTGGTTATTACGGCAATCATGATCTCCGGAAGTTTGATCGCTGCGGCCAGCCGCGCCGGGAAGGTGACGCGGTTCAGCCTGTTGTGGATCGTCCTGCATCTCGGCTTCCTTTTTCTGGCCGTATGGACGCAGAAGCCAGAACTGTTCGCCGGCCGGCATCTCTATAGCTCGTGGGCCTTCGCCGCGCTGGCTCTGGGCCATACCCTCGATCCGGGGCGCGCGTTTTCTCGGGCTGCGCGCCGGGTTCCGATTAGGAAGAGGTTCGTGGTGATACTACTGGCCCTTGTCCTGGCCGCGAACATTCTACTGATAGGCGATGATCAACGCGCCTGGAGCGAGCATGTAAGGGAAGTCAGCGCGGTCGAAGCCCAGATGAAACGGCTCATACCCGCTGTCTCGGCGGAGACGCAGATCTTTGCCCATCGTTTCGTGCTGTTGCCGAGCTTTACACCCTATGCCGCTGCGGTGTGGTACGCCGAACCGGGTATTTCGGGTGGCAGTTTCCTGGCGATGCGCCGGGTGGCCGCTGTGACAAGCGAGACTTACTTGCTCGATTACGCCGACGGGCAGCTCTATAACTTGCTGCCAGGGCTACAGCAGCACAATAAGACGACCCTCTTGTGGGATGCGCCGCAGGCCACGGTATCGGTTCGACCACGGTCTGAAGAGGATCCTGGCGCGTATGCGCTGGAGCAGATAGCGGGACCGGCACATGATCGCCGTTTGGCAGTACGCGTGCGACCGCCGTCGCAGGGCTGGTTGTCCCTAAGTTATGAGCTTGCGCCAGGTTCCGGCGACCACCTGGCGACTGACATTCTTGCCGAATCGGGATTCACCTTCCGGGTGCGGCTAATTTATGAAATGGGGAGTGAGGTGATTGCCTTTTCCGATTCGACGGAGGCGGAAGAAGCAGGGCGTTGGAGGCCAGTCCTAATTCCTTTGGAATCAGGTACAAAACGACCTACGAGCGTGCGATTGGAGGTGCGTGGTGCGGCCGAAGTCTATGGCTATTGGTCGGCGCCTCGGGCGGTGCAAGATTAGCTCGGGACGTCAAGAGTCAAGGCAGCTTTTAACGCTGTTACAAAATTGACCGCCGCTGCTGCTTTATCATCCGAGGCGGAATCAACCGCGTCAATTAAGGCGCTGCCTACAATGACCCCGTCGGCAAAGGAGGCTACTTCTGCAGCTTGCTCGGGATTGCTTATGCCAAAGCCAACGGCAACAGGCACAGTGGCTATTCGACGCACGTTGGAAACAAATTCGGCCAGGCCCTGCGCCAGCCGCACGCGCGCGCCCGTAGTGCCGGTCAGGCTGACCAGGTAGATGAATCCGGTGGCGCGTTGTGTTACGTTGCCCACGCGTTCGGCTTTGCTGGTCGGCGCCAGGAAGTGAATCAGGGCCAGCCCAGCCTCGGCAGCAAGCGTTTCCAATGGGCCCGCTTCCTCCGCGGGTAGGTCGGGCACAATGAAGCCATCGGCGCCCGCTGCTGCGGCATCCTGGACGTAACGCGCCTCACCATAGGCCAGAATAGGATTGTAGTAGCCCATCAACAGGAAGGGCGTCCTCACGCCGCGGGCGCGAAGCTCGCGCACCATATGGAGACAGCCGGCCGTCGTCGTGCCCCGCGCCAGCGCCTGCTGTGTGCTGTGTTGGATTGTGGGTCCGTCGGCCAGGGGGTCGCTGAAGGGGACGCCGAGCTCCAATAAATCGCAGAAAGGGGCAATCGCTTCCACGATGCGCATCGAGGACTCACGATCAGGATACCCCAACGTATAATAGGGCATCAGCGCCGCGCTCTGGCGCTCTAGAGCTTCTCGAAAGGCAGTAGCTATCCGTTCGCGGCCGGTGCTACCAGACAAGTTGCAAGCCCGGCATGACGTCCATATTCAGGTCGTTCTGCGCGCCCCGAATAAAGTGCTGGTGAGCCGCCGCGGCAATCATGGCCGCATTGTCCGTACATAACACCGGCGGCGGATAGCGCACGGGTACGTCCAGGCGCGTGTTCATCGACCAGCGTAAGGCGCGGTTAGCGGAAACGCCGCCGGCAATGTGCACCGCGGTGACGTCGAACTCGCGTGCGGCGCGCAACGTTTTTTCGACCAGCACGTCGACGACTGCCGCCTGGAAGCTGGCGGCGAGATCGGCAATCGGAAGCCGGCCCTCATCGTAGCGTTGTACTTCGCGCAGGACGGCCGTCTTCAGGCCACTAAAGCTAAAGTCGTACCCTTCTTCCATGATAGCGCGAGGAAAGGCGAAGGCGCGAGGATTGCCGCCCTCGGAAGCTTTGTCGATCTCTGGGCCACCCGGATAGGGCAGCTCCAGTAGACGGCCGACCTTATCGAAGGCTTCTCCTGCAGCATCATCCAGTGTTCCACCAAGGTGTTGGTACTGCAGATGATCGGTCATCAAGTACAGTTCTGTATGTCCTCCGCTAACGACGAGCGTTAACAACGGGAACTCGATGCCTGACGGCGCCTCGGTAAGCCACAGCGAATAAATATGCCCTTCAATATGGTTGATGCCCAGCAGCGGCTTGTTGCGCGCCAGGGCCAGACCTTTCGCAACGTTCAGACCGACCAGCAGCGATCCGACAAGGCCCGGCCCCTGCGTAACGGCGATGCAGTCCAGATCCTCAAAGCCCAGATAGGCGTCGCCCATGGCCTTGTTAATGACAGCATGAATGACTTCGATATGCTTGCGCGACGCGACTTCGGGGAAAACGCCGCCATACTGGGCGTGCAGATCGGTCTGGCTGGCGA
>JAICPS010000426.1 GCA_025929715.1 Anaerolineae bacterium
GATAAACACGATAAGAGCGGCTCCGGCTGTACCGCAACCGCTCCTCTTCTCGATATGCTACTTGCGACCCACTAGTATAGCTGATCTCCCGCCAAAAGCTATTAGCGATTGATAAGCTGCAGATACACGCCGATGCACACAGATTTAACGTTACATCGATCTTGATACTTCTGAGTTAACCCAGGACCTGGCTCATACATAAGAATTATTAGCGTTTATCTGCCTGCATCTGCATCCAATTCTCTACAGCTCGAGTATATGCCGCGCAATGACCAACCGCTGAATTTCGCTTGTTCCCTCGCCAATGGTCATCAAGCGTGTATCGCGATAGATGCGTTCGACGGGAAACTCGCGGCTATAGCCGTAGCCGCCGTGAATCTGGATCGCGTTGCGACAAACGCGCTCGCTGACCTCTGTGGCAAACAACTTGGCCATCGCCGCCTCTTTCGTAAAGCGGCGCCCATTCTGTTTCTGCCACGCGGCATAATATACCATGAGGCGCGCCGCCTGGATCTCGGTTGCCGCATCGGCGATCATCCACTGAATCGCCTGGTACTGTGCAATTGGTTGTCCGAAAGCCTCACGATCTTGCGCGTATTGCACCGCTTCCTCGTAAGCCGCCTGTGCCAGGCCCACGGCGAGCGCACCGATACCGATCCGGCCGTGATCCAGCGTCTCCAGCGTCTGTTGCAGGCCCTTGCCCTCTCTACCCAGGAGATTTTCGGCCGGCACGCGTACCTCGTCGAAATTGACTGCGTGAGTCGGCGACCCATTCAGGCCCATCTTTTTCTCGGCCGGGCCAATAGAGATGCCCTCTGCGTCACTGGGGACGATGATCTGGCTCAGGCTACCGCTGCCGCCGGCCGGATCGGTTCGGCACAGGACGATCATCACGTCGGAGATAGAGGCGTTCGTCATCCACATTTTGTTGCCGTCGATGATCCATGAATCGCCCTCTTTGACGGCCATGGTGCGTACACCGCCCTGCAGGTCGGATCCCGCTCCCGGCTCCGTCAGCGCCAGGCAGGCCAATCGACCCTCCCCGCTAGCAAGTAGTGGCAGCCATTGCTCCTTTTGCGCATCACTCCCATAGCGGACGACCGGCCCCAGGGCCAGTCCGTTGTGCGCCGAAATTGCCAACGCCGTCGAGCCGCAGCCCCAGCCCAGTTCTTCAATGGCGATGGCGGCGCTCAGCGCGTCGACTTCGGCCCCGCCGTAAGCTTCCGGCACCTCTAGCCCCAGCAGCCCAAGCGGACCCATCTTGCCCACAGCCTCCCAGTTAAAACGGGCTTCTTCGTCAACTTCGGCGGCCGTCGGCTTCACCTCGGAGGCTACAAAGCGGTGAACCAGATCGCGAAACTGCTGTTGCTCGTCAGTCAGTGAAAAGTCCATATCTTCTCCTTCGAACCTTATTGCCTTCCGGACCGGCGCCCGCATTTCCATTGTTACCGAGGGCCGTCATCCATTCTAACAATGATGCTTACTGCTTCCAAAGAGACGTTTGGCCCGGCGCCGGCTCCATGGTCTAATTGATACGGCAGCTGAACGTAATCTCCGCAATGTTGAGGATTGATATAAGTGCGTACTTTGATAGATGATTCTTCGGCGCGCCTTAGGCGCCAGTTTTCTTTACTAGTCACCATTCTGGTCATCATGTGGCTGCTTGAGCTCCTGGATGTCCTATTCCTACGCCAGGCTCTAAACGGGCTTGGGGTGTGGCCTCGCGAGCTAGCGGGCCTTTGGGGCGTGCTGCTGATGCCCTTCTTGCATGGTGGCCTCCCGCACCTCGCGGCGAACACCCTTCCATTTCTGGTCCTTGGCTGGCTCGTCATGTGGCGCCGCACCGCCGATTTCCTTGCCGTGACCCTCATCACTACCTTGCTGACCGGTCTCACACTCTGGCTTTTTGGTTCGTCGCGCGCCGTCTACATCGGCGCCAGTGGACTGATTTTTGGCTATTTTGGTTTCCTGCTCTTTCGTGGCTATTTCGAACGCAGCCCGCAATCCCTTCTTGTGGCGTTGCTCGTAATTTTCCTATATGGCGGGCTCGTCCTGGGCGTCGTGCCGCAGCGCAGCGGTGTCTCATGGGAGGCGCATCTGCTGGGGTTCCTCAGCGGCGCGATCTGCGCCCGTATTCTCTCACGTTCGAGGGATTCTGAACCGGCTCCGCAGATCATCTTTCCCACCGACGCCGACGAGATATGAGCGAGGCGTCTCTTCCGCCGCACGTCACAATCATCGGCGGCGGCATCACCGGCCTCAGCGTGGGCTGGTTCCTCCAACAGGCCCGTCATAAAGGTTTCGCGGACCTACACTACACAATACTGGAAAAGGCAGAAAGGTGGGGCGGCAAAATCAGCACAGATTGGCTCGCGGGTTATGGCGACGCCCCATTCGTCGTCGAAGCCGGTCCTGACTCCTTTATCACCCAAAAGCCATGGGCTCTGGATCTGGCCCGCAACCTGGGCCTTGAAGAGCGCCTCTTGCCCACGAACGACGAGCGCAGGCAAGTGTTCGTGCTAAACCATGGCACGGCCATGCCTTTGCCTGATGGCTTACAACTAATCGTGCCCACGAAGTTTGCCCCGTTTGTCCGCTCGCCCCTCATCTCACCGCTGGGCAAACTGCGCATGGGCCTTGATCTCTTTATCTCGGCGCGCAAAGACGACGAGGACGAAAGCCTCGGCGAATTTGTCACACGCCGCTTAGGCGCGGAGGCTCTGGACAAGATCGCCGAGCCGTTGCTTTCTGGCATCTATAACGCCGAAGCGGAAAAACAGAGTCTGCTGGCGACCTTTCCCCGCTTCCGCCAGATCGAAAAGGAGCACGGCAGCCTGATTAGAGGTATGGTCGCCTCGCGCCGCGCGGAAACTCGCTTGGCTCAGTTCCATTCCGGTGACCGGCGCCCGATGTCCATGTTTGTATCGTTTCAAAACGGCATGCAAGAGCTGGTGACGAGGCTCTGCGAACGGCTGGACGGTGATTGCCGCCTGGGCGTTGCGGCGCGAGCCCTCGACTCTCGCACTGGAGGCTATACCGTCACACTGGATGACGGCAGGCGCCTGGCTACGGATGCCCTAGTACTCGCCATACCCTCCTACGACGCCGCCCAGCTTCTGCAATCGCTCGCTCCTGACGCCGCCCGTAAGCTAGAGAGCATTCGGTACGTCAGTACCGGCACTATCTCTCTCGGTTTTCGGGCCGATCAGTTTGACCATCCCCTCGACGGTTTCGGCATCGTAATTCCCCGCACTGAAGAACGGGCCATCAATGCCCTGACCTGGACGTCCACCAAGTTTGCCAGGCGCGCACCCGACGGCCACATTTTGCTGCGCGCCTTTTTCGGCGGCTCCCGCTCACCCCATATGGTGACCACCGGAGATAACGAACTGGTATCAATTGTGCGTCGGGAAATCGCCGCCATTATGGGCGTCACGGCGCCCCATCTGTTCTCGAGAATCTATCGTTACTTTGATGCCAATCCGCAGTACGATGTTGGCCATCTGGGCCGTGTCGCCGCGATAGAAGCCGCGCTACCTCAGAACGTTTTCGTCGCCGGCAGTCCCTATCGCGGTATCGGAATTCCCGATTGCATTCACCAGGCACAGCAAACCGTAGAATCAATTCTTAACCGAAGGGCCGCCCGGCCGGCTTGACACCACTGAACAGCCCGATATAATTTTCACAAATGCATAGATTTACTAAGATTTTTGCAGATTTAATCAGGTTCAAAGATGACCGCTCACTTTCCAGAAAGCAATGAGTGGCTGCCGCTAAGTAAAGCCGCGGACCACCTGAACGTGCATCCCACCACCTTGCGGCGCTGGGCCGACAACGGTGAGATTCCGGTGATGCTGACGCCTGGCGGCCATCGCCGCTTTGCTGCCGCCGATCTGGCAAAATTTGCCGATCACCGGCGCGGATTTCGCCATCTCGCCGCACTGGAGCAGCTATGGGCTGACAAGGCCATCAGCCAGACTCGCCAGGAACTGGTGGTTCACCGGGACGACAACTGGCTAGCCAATTTCGACGATGACGCGCGCCGGAGACACCGTTCCCTCGGGCAACAGCTTATGGGCGTGACGCTGCGCTATCTTTCCGAAGACAACGTATCCGCGGAAAGTGGCGAAAAGCTCTTGCAGCAGGCGCGAGAAATTGGTAGAGAATATGCCTTCATCGCGCTCGAAATGTCAACGCCATTGGTAGAGGCCATACGCGCCGCTATGTTTTTCCGTGATACACTTATTGAGACCGCGCTCCATCTTCCAGATAACGTGCACGTCCGGCCGGAGGCCAGCCTCAGGCTACTCCGGCGCATTA
>JAICPS010000469.1 GCA_025929715.1 Anaerolineae bacterium
AGCGCTGGAACCGTGAGGGGGAAAACCGCTTGCTCGCTGCCGAAAAGTGGGCAGCCATCGCCGCGCGCATCACCGGGCATCCCTACCCTGATAACTTTGACCGCGCCTGGAAAAACGTTCTGTTCAACCAGTTTCACGACATTCTGGCGGGCACCAGCCTGCCCACGGCCTACGACGACGCCTTACACCAGCATGGGGAAGCGATGGCCATTGCCGACCGCGCCCTCAACTATGCCACGCAGTCGTTGGCCTGGAACGTCGAGATTCCGCAAGAGAACGACGTCACGCCGATTGTCGTCTTTAATCCGCACGCCTGGCAGAGCCGCACGAACGTGGAGCTGGAGTTCGGCAAGCTGCCAGAAAATGCCGCTTCGCTATCGGGGCCTGTTCTAATCGACGATAGCGGCCGCCGACTGCCGGTACAGACCGTGCGCTCAGAGACGACCTCGAATGGCCGGCACCGCCTGAGCTTCATCGCCGACCTGCCTTCGCTCGGCTACCGCACCTATCGGCTGGCGCCGGGAGCAGCGGATGAGCAGTGGCCGCAGATTGAAGCGAGCGACTTCGTGCTGGACAACGGACGCCTGCGCCTGGAAATCGATCCTCGCAGCGGCGCGATTGCCAGCCTGCGCGATCAGCTTCACGGCGTCGAGGTTTTTGCCAAGGACGCCGTAGGCGGGCCGGACGCCGTAGGCGAGTCCACGGCGGCGCGGCCTGTGGTGCTGGAAGATCGCAGCGACACCTGGAGCCACAACGTCTTTCGTTTCGACGACGTGATTGGCGAGTTCGAACTTTGCGACGTGCAGCTGGTGGAACATGGTCCGGTCAAGTCCGTGATCCGCGTGGGCAGCGCGTACCAGTCTTCGTCACTGGTGCAGGACTTCACGATGTACCCCAATCTGGAGAAAATCGACGTGCACGTCACCGTCGACTGGCGCGAACAGTTCAAGGCCCTCAAGCTGCGCTTTCCGTTAAATCTGAACCACATGAGCGCCGTCTATGAAGTGCCATATGGCCACATCGAACGCTTTGCCAATGGCGAAGAAGACCCGGGTCAGCGCTGGCTGGACGTGTCGGGCACCTCACGCGACAGCGGCGAGGGCTACGGCCTTAGCCTCCTCAACGACGGCAAGTACAGTTTCGACGTTTACATTCGCGAAATTGGCCTGACGGTATTGCGCAGTCCGATCTACGCGCACCACATCCCGGCCGAGCCAGAGCCCGGTGGCCAATACCAATTTGTGGACCAGGGCATTCAGCGCTTCACCTATACGTTGCTGCCCCATGTCGGCGGCTGGACAACAGCAGGCACCGTGCGTCGCGCGGCCGAGTTGAATCAGCGACCAACGGCGCTCATCAGCACCTACCATCCGCACGGCACTTTGCCGCAGTGCGCCTCGTTTGTGCAGGTCGACCGTGACAACGTCAACGTAACGGCGCTCAAGCAGGCTGAAGGGAGCGACGATATGATTTTGCGTTGTTACGAGACGAGCCGGATGGCTACCATGGCTACCATTACGCTGCCCCAGTGGAACCGCACAATCAGCGTGCGCCTGGGCCCTTGCGAGATCAAGACGTTCCGCATTCCGCGTGATGCAGATAGCGCCGTCGTGGAAACGAACCTATTGGAAACTGACCTGGTGGAAACCGGCCTGTTGCAAACAGATTTGCTGAAAACTGATCCGATCAAGATCGATGTTAGCGCCGAGTAAACCGCAATGCACCATCTTCAACAGCGCATCCGTCTCGGCGGCGATGACTGGCAGCTGAAAGGTTACATCGGCGAAGACTGGCGCTGGCGCGACGCGCACCTGACGCAGACCCGCGATCCGCACAACTGGATCGCGGCGACTGTGCCCGGTAGCGTGCATCATGATCTGTGGCAGGCCGGCTTGATCCCGGATCCCTATCGCGAGCACAACACCTTGCTCGGCGAGTGGGTCTCGGCCCGCACCTGGATCTATCGTAAAAAGTTCGTGGTGGAGGGAGCGTTGCAGGGACGGAGCGTACAGCTCTGTTTCGAAGGCGTGGATTATGAGGCCAGTTTCTACCTGAACGGCGAGCCCCTGGGGCACCACCGCAGCATGTTTACACCGGCGCAGTTCGACGTGGCTCACTTGCTCAACTATGGCGGCGAAAATGTGCTGGCAGTGGTCATGCAGCCGGCGCCCCACGAGCAGCCCCAGGTCGGACGAACCAGCTTGGTGCGCACGCATAAAACGCGTATGAACTACTGGTGGGACTTCTGCCCGCGCCTGGTGCACCTTGGGTTGTGGGATGACGTCTATCTCGACGTTACCGGGCCGGTGCGCATCGAAAATGTCTTCGTGCGTCCACAACTGAACGACGATTTCAGCCGGGCCACTGTAGACGTCAGCGTCACGGTCTCCGGGACCGGCGACCATATGATCACGTTAGAAACTTCTATCGCGGGCGAGCCGATACACCAGGAAACGCGCCATCTCAAGCCTACCGGCATCGCGACCTATGGCGCGACGCTCGAACTGCTCGGTCCCGAGTTATGGTGGCCGAACGGTCACGGTAATCAATGGCTATACGAATTGAATGTCGTCGTTAAACTGGACCCCCACGGCGAGACATCTGACTGCCGCCGTACTTCCTTCGGCGTGCGCCAAGTAGAGTTTCTGCCCAACGAGGGTGCGCCTGAGGACGCGCGACCCTATACGCTTGCCGTGAATGGGCGCAAGATCTACATCAAGGGCTGGAACTGGGTGCCCATGGACGTGCTCTACGGCGTGGAAAGGACTCAGAAGCTCGAGCGGCTGTTGAGCCTCGTGCAGCGCGCACACGTCAATGTGCTGCGCGTTTGGGGCGGCGGGCTCATCGAAAAAGAGGCATTTTACGACGCCTGCGATCGCCTGGGCATCTTCGTGTGGCAGGAATTTATCCAGTCCAGCTCCGGCATTGAGAACGTGCCGCCGGCCGATCTGGATCACATGCGGATGATGCAGGATGAGGCGATGCAAATCGTGCCGCGCCGCCGCAACCACCCTTCCCTGCTCCTGTGGTGCGGCGGCAATGAGTTGCAGGATGCGCAAGGGCGCCCGCAGGACGACGCACACCCGCTGCTCAATAGTCTGAAAGGCATCGTAAACTTCTACGATCCAGACCGTCACTGGCTGCCCACCTCGCCTACCGGCCCGCGGTTTGGCAATACGCTGGAGAACATCGAAGAAGATCCAGACAGTCTGCACGATGTGCACGGTCCTTGGATCCACGAGGGCCTGGAAAAGCAGTACCGCCTCTTTAACACCAGCACGTCGCTGCTCAACAGCGAATTTGGCGTGGAAGGAATCACCAACCTGCGCACGTTGAACGACGTTATGCCTCCGCAGCGCCAGCGACCCATCGAGCGTGCCAACCCAATCTGGCACCATCTGGGCGCGTGGTGGATCTGGGAAGCGCGTTGGGATGACTTTTGGGGTGGGCTTGCGCAGCGCGATACGCCGCAGGTGGTGCGCGCCGTGCAGTTTCTGCAGGCCGAAGGGCTGCGCTATGCCGTCGAAGCCAACCGCCGCCGCAAGTATCGCAACAGCGGTTCGCTACCCTGGCAGTTCAACGAGCCGTACCCTATGGCGACCTGCACCTCGGCCGTGGACTATTACGCACGACCTAAGCCGGCGTACCACGCGGTAGCCCGCGCCTACGCGCCGCTCTTGGTCTCGGCCCGCTTTGCACGCATCGCCTGGGCCGATTGCCGAAGTTTCCATTCCTCGCTTTGGACCAGCTACACAGGCGAGCATGATCTACGTGACCTGACTCTATACGCGCGGCTGATCACTGCCGGGGGCGACATATGCGCGCAGATTGAGCAACCGGCGATTGTACCGGCCAACGCATCTAAGGCGCAGACCGAGCTGGAACTACCCCTGGAAGC
>JAICPS010000558.1 GCA_025929715.1 Anaerolineae bacterium
CATGCCTCCTATGGTCGTGACTACCCTTCCGTTATGGAAAAGGGCCGTTGTTTCAGGGATAGCATAGACCACTTGGTCAGGCGGTAGAAGTGGCACCCGACACGTCTATGGGCTGACATTTGTCACCTTCGGCCCCGTCTTCCGACTGCCACGAGAAGAATTCCCGCTCGCCTAACGTCACAAGAATGCGCCTGGTTGCTTCCTCGACCGTCAGGTGTGCCGTATTGACGCGAAGCTCAGGCGAGCTTGGCGGCTCGTAAGCCACGCCCACACCCGGGAAGGCGCTGATGTCGCCCCGGTCGGCGCGACCCCAGAGGCCCTTAGGGTCGCGGGCGCGACACACGTCTGGCGGGCACGCCACCAGCACTTCGGCAAAGCGAGCCAGCCGGGCCCGCGCGGCGTCCCGGTAACGGCGAGCAGGCGCCGTCGCCGCGATCAGGACGTTCACGCCATTTCGGGTTAATAGTTCGGCCAGGAAAACGATCGTTTCGTAAAACCAATCGCGCTCTTCCGCCCTATAAGTCGGGTGGGGCGTCAGCCGGCGGCGCAATTCGTCAGAATCCAGCAGCTGAACCCGGATTCCTTCCGCCTCCAACTGACGCTGAAGCGCGCGAGCCAGCGTCGTCTTACCGGACGCCGGCAGGCCCGTAAACCAGATAGCGAAACCTGGATGTCGCTTCTGGGCCATCAACCTTTCTCCAGGTATTGATTCACGTTCTGGTAATCATAGGATTCGGACCCCATGACCAGTCGGGCGAAGGTCAGCAACTTGCGGCGGACCTCGTCCGAAATGGTCGGGTACCAGAGGGGGCTGGCCAGGACGAGGGCGCGCCAGGCGAACCAGGGTTGAATAACCCTGGTCAACGCCCCATCCCGGTTGAGGCTGAGATAATGGGTCCAGAAGCGCTCGTGCAATTCCTCAAAGGGCGGCGCCAGCCATCCGGTTCGCTGCAAAGAAAAGAAAATATAGTTGATAGTCAGGCAGCTGACGTCATCCGCCGCCTCTCCCCACGCGCCGCGACTGCGGTCCAGGACGTGGAACTGCAGGCCCTCTTCGAAGAGAATGTTATAGGGGTGAAAATCGCCATGAACCTGGCTGAGCCGGTGCTCGAGGGGTTTCAAACGCCAGCGCCAGCGGTTGGCCATCTCTTCGAACGCCCGCAGCTGGGACGGCGATGCGTAGGGCAGGTCTTGCGGATAGCTGTCGGTCAGACCCATGATGCCTTCGCCGTGTCCCAATAGATCGCGCAAACGGCGGCGCCAGGAAGCAGGATCCTTGTGCCTGACCTGGTGGATCTGGGCCAGATAAGCGGCCAACGCCTCCGCGCGCGCCACGTCCAGGGGTTGCAGCGCGCCACCGTCACGCAGGCGCAGCAGGTCATTGGCGTAGACTTCGCCTGACTGGTAGCCGGTGACCAACAACAGGTCCTGCACATCGGCAAGTGAAACCAATTCACCACAGTCACGGTGAGCTAGCATATCGATGGCGGGCGCGTGCTTCGCCAGGCGGTTAAAGGTCTGGTAGTCAAGCCAGATGGCCGCAACGCGATCGGCATCGCGCTCGCGCCCAAACTGATTGCGGGTGACGCGATGGAAAACCTCTTGGAATGATTTCTCACTGACGCGGTAGACCACGAGCAGCGGGCTTCCATAGCCAAATTGCTTGAGTGCCGCAGCGCCACGGGTCACGCTTCCCAGCCGGCGCACCTCTTCAATCTCAACTGGGGCACGGTGACGCCTTTCTAAATAACGTTCCAAATTCGAAACTTCGATCATGGAGAGCCCTCATACACCAGGCAGAAGGAAGCACGTTTGCTTAGCGCCGGGCCGAGTGAGGATGGCGGGCCTGACGCAGCCTGAGTTCCCCGTCAAGAGCGGTTCTAGTTTCTACTTCGGCCCAACCAGGGACGATAACAGCCGGCGGCAGATCCTGGACGACAAGGAGAGGGACATTGACATGATAGATTAAACTGGTGACCAGGCTGCCATAGGGCTGGTACTGGCTACAGGTGTGGCCATGCGCCGTAAGCATCACCATATCCACCGCGTCCGTCTTCACAGAGTCGTGGATTGCGTTCAGGGGACTGTCGCTAGCTGAAAGACGCGAACTGCTCGGCACAGGTAGACCTTGGGCCACTTGTTGCAGATAGTGCGAGGCCTCTCTCAGGTTATTCTCGATGAACGCGTTGACCCAAGCCTTATCCACATCGGATATCGGGCGCTGAGAGAAATAACGTGGCCGTGCCACAACGTGCGCCAGAACGAGTTCGCCGCGGCAATGCACGGCAAGGTGAATCGCTAGAGGCAGTACACACTCCGCCCGCGGCGATCCGTCCAGGGGCACCAGGATGCGCCTGTACTGCGCCTGCAGTGCATATTGATATCGCGCCGGGACCAACACAAACGAGATCTTTGCCGTCTGAATGAGCTCATCAACGATGCCGCTCACGTTCCAGGCGTTCAACCCGCTCCGACCGTGGCTGCTCATAACAAGTAGATCCGCTCCGACCGCGGCGGCGAAGTTCGTGATGGCCGGGGCGACTGAACCTTCCAAAAGACTTGAATCAATCTGCACTGAGGTCGATGCAAAACGGGTACAAAGCTCTTTCAAATAGATTTCCATTTCTTGCCGTTGCAGATACCAGCGCAGTGGATCCCTGCAAGGCATATCCCCGTTTCCACGGCCGTTCATTACGTGAACGAGCGTCATTTGCGCGCCTTCTGCCTCTGCAAGCGTGACGGCATGGGGCATTGCACATTCGGCCAAGAGCGAGCCATCTAGTGGGACCAGTATTCGGTTGAACATAAGAACCTCCCTGGCAGGAAACGCACTACTTGAGAGGGGCGACTGCGTTCTTCCCGATCACATTCCACAGTGACATTCCGGTCCCCTGTATCTACTTTTAGTATAGGGCTGCTATACGGCGGGCGAGAAGGTCGAAAGGCACCAATATGGCATGACTTTCATCAGGTATTCTGCGGACGGCGTGACATGGCTCGGAAGAGGTGAGGGTGACAAATGGCGAAACAGGACCGGTCGTTTGTCACTTTCGTTGCCGCTCCAATTCTGGCACAGTGACTGTATTGATGTCGTAATTCACTCCGCCCGCGTTGAAGGAGTACCACATAAATATCAGGATAATTC
>JAICPS010000714.1 GCA_025929715.1 Anaerolineae bacterium
AAAACGCGGCAAAGATGGTACGGCGAAACATACAGCTCGGCGGCGATTTCAGGCAGCGTGAGCGACTCCTGAAAGCGTGTGGCCAATAGTGACTGAACGTCGCGGGCGAGCGCCCCGTGAGCCGGCTGCCCTAACGACTGCATCTCCTGTTGCGCCATCCCTCGGCGCGGCTGGGGAAAAATCCTGTTCAAAATACGTTCGAGGACCAGAATCATCGACTCTTGAATGAACAGCTTATCCGGGCTGGCTTCGTTCAGAATATGGGCGACGACGAGGCGTTGCAGCAGGTAACTGTGAGGGTCGCTCGGGCCGCGATTGAGCGGGAAGGGATAGTCGGGGCGGTCGACCACGGCCGGGTCAAAGTGCGGCAGGACGTCGCATAGTACCGAGGGCGCAAATTCAAAGTAAGCGCAGGCGTCGCCTTCCTCTGACAGTTTGGCGCGGCGGTAGGTCTGGTGCTTGTTGTAAAAGATGACCACGGTGGGATCGGCGACGAGGGGCTCGCCGCCGTCGGGCGTGATGTAGACGCCGCTCGTTCTCGGAAAGACCAGGTAATGACCCATGGCACGCGAATCATCGCGGAATAAATCGTCGCAGGGCCGGCATTGGAAGAGACCTACCCGGAGTAAAGCATCGTGGTAGATAGTGTAGTTGTAGGCACTTTCAGTATCGTGCATAGCTCTGGCTGGCGACTCCTGGGTTGCGAACACTCGTTCAGTGTTTTATTCGGTCACGAGTTTCGACGCTGTATCTGGTACGCGTAGTATAATTCGATTCACTCGTTTTTCCCAGGACCGCCAATTCACAAACTCGTCGTACAGAAAGGTGCAATTGGATGCAGAGACGCTTAGACGGACACGTAGCAATTGTCACGGGCGCGGGACGGGGCGTGGGGGCCGCTATTGCCCGGGCGCTAGCTGCGGCAGCTGCGCGGGTGGCAGTGAATGACATTAATCCGGATCGCGCCGATCGTGTGGCAAAGGAGATCGCGGATGCTGGTGGGCAGGCTATTGCGGTGCAGGCGGACGTTTCGAACAAATTTCAGTGTGTGAAACTAGTGGAGGCGACGCGAGCGCAGTGGGGGCAGCTTGACTTGCTGGTCAACGCCGCACGTGTGGAGCCTTCGTCTACGATCTTGAAGATGGATGAATGGGACTGGAATCGCTGCCTGGATGTGAACGCGAAGGGTGTGTTCTTTATGAGCCAGCTCTGTGGCCGAGTGATGAACGACAGCCGGCGCGGCGGCGCCATTGTCAACGTAATTTCGCAGGCCGGCGTGGGGGTTCCATTAGAAGATCGCGCCGCTTTTTGCGCCAGCCAGGCGGCGGTGATGGGTTTTGCCCGTGAATGTGCGCGAGAGTTCGCCGCTTATGGCGTAAGCGTTCATACCATCGTTCGCGGGCACGAGGAGGGCGACGAGTCCAGAGAAAGCCGCTTGGAACCTGCTCAGGAGATTGCCAGGGAAGTGCTAATTCTTTATTCTGAAGCGAGTGGTTAGACTGTCCAAGTACCATTGGGCGGCTTGGAAAGAGATCGCCACTTTGCTAAACTATTGACGTGCCAGTTGTCGATGGGCCTAAAATGCCTGCCGCACCTTAGGAGGGACCGCCGTGAGGCTGGAAGAAGAGCATAAAGAGATGCACCGCCGCGGGGAAATGATTAAGTTCGTGGCCCTGGTGCTCGTGTTGGTGGGCACGGTGCTGCTGATCGCGTGGCTGCGCCCGGTTATTTTTGAGGGAATCGTGCCGGCGGTGTTGGGCTGGAACGAGGCGCCCGCGCCGCCACCAGTGCCCGAAACGGCCACGCCTCCGGCGACGGCAACGGATGATGAGACGTCGGCGCCCGTGGTTATGACGGCTACGCCATCTGCAGAAGGTGGCCCCGCAGACGGGGCTAGTGCGGACGGCGGCGGCTCCGCGCCTTTACCCACTCCACGGACCTACGAGGTGCAGCAGGGAGATACGCTGGTGGAGATCTCGGAGGAATTTGGGGTGTCTGTGCAGGCGCTTGTGGACACGAATGCGATTGCGAATCCGGATCGGATTCAGCCGGGAGATGTGTTGGTTATTCCTTCGCC
>JAICPS010000032.1 GCA_025929715.1 Anaerolineae bacterium
AGCAAAAGATTGTCGGCTACGACGAGGACCAGCATGGCGCCGCCGAACAAGGACATGAAGGCGAAGAAGCGCGAGAAGAGTGGCTCGACGCCCTCGTGACTGGGAGCGCCCAACACCGGACGGTGTTCTACTTCCAGGCTCCAGCGATGATAACCGACGCTGTAGACCATAATCATCGCCGTGGCAAACGGAACCATGAACAGCAGGGCCGCCGTCAACGGATCTACCGCGACGCCCATGCGCAGCCAATTGGCAAAATCACCGCCAAATGGCAACCATGCCACCGAGCTAGCAATGACGGTAGGGTGTTCCGCAAGCTCGTGGACGTGCGCGATACCGTCAAAAAAGACGTTCAGAACGACGGTCCAGCCTAACGCCAGCGAGGAGAATATGCCTAGCCAGGCGATGACCCAGCTCGCCGTTCTATGGCGGTTGAAGAGGAGCACAATTAAGAAAAATGAAAGCAGCGGACCGGCAGGAATGAGCCACGTCAGCAGAGTCAAGGTGTCTTGCGTCATACCGTCTACCTGTTTGAAGATCAGTACTTCAGGGTGTCCAACTCTTCGGCAATGACCGTGTCGCGCTCGCGATAAATTGAAATTACCAGCGCCAGGCCCACGGCGGCTTCGGCCGCAGCGAGGGCCAGTACGAAAATTGACCAGGCGAGGCCAATGGGTTCTGTCGGCGTTCTATAGCGCCAGAATGCAAGGAGATTGATGTTTACCGCGTTGAGCATCAGCTCAATGGCCATGAGGATAGCAACCGCGTTGCGGCGGGCGAACACCCCAAATAGGCCAATACAAAATAACGCCGCCGATACTATCAGATACCAGGACAAAGGAATCATTCTTTTTTCTCCGGCCAGGCGACGACAATCGCACCAATCAGGGCAGCGAGCAGCAATACCGACGCTACCTCGAATGGCAAAACATACTGATCGACGCTGACCAGCGCCGCGCCCAACTGCGTTACCGACGCCTCAAGGACAGCGCCTGGCACTTCGGGCGCAGCGCCAAACGGCTGTGCACCGGGCTGCCAGGGGAAAACCTGTAGAACGACGTAAGCAATGACCGCGAAGACGACGAGCGACGTTATTCCGCCGAGGACCCACTGGTTGTTGAAGGGCGTCTCCGATGTCTGCATGAGCCGCCGAGTCATCATGATTGCAAAGATAATGAGAATGGAGATCGCGCCGATGTAGACTAAGAGCTGGGCGGCAGCCAGAAAACCGGCATCCAGCAGTACGTAGAGGCCCGCCACGCCAAGAAATGAACCCATCAGGGCCAGCGCGGCGTGGAAAAGATTACGATTAGTAACCACAATCCAGCCCATCAGCAGCGTGAGAAAACTAATCACAATGAATATAATCTGTTGTATCATTTAATCGTCCTAATGGGCGGCTTCAGCCATTACTTCAGGTTCGGCAGCGGAACTATGGGCACGGACCAGGCGCTCCTCGTAGATTGCCCTCTGGCGGGCGGCATGGCGGCGCAAGAGTTCAAGGGCAACAAATCCGACGGCAACATTGCTCACCAGATGGACGCCTGCCCGATAGTAATCTCCGGCGCCGGCAGGGATCAGTTTGTCGACGACGGCAACCACAAGAACGAGAATCAGGGACAGCGGAACGAGGAACTTCCAATTCAGATCCAGCATCTGATCGATTCGCACACGGGGAAGCGTGCCACGTACCCAGATGAACACAAAATATACGGCAAACATTTTTATAAAGAAGACGATAAGTCCAAGCAGTGGCCCAAATGTTTCCAGTCGCTCGAGGCCAAACAAACGCCAACCACCCAGATATATGGTGGCAAAAAGCCCGGACATAAAGAGCGTACTGACGAACTCGGCCAGGAAGAACATGCCGAATTTCATGCCGCCGTACTCGACGTGAAAACCGGCGACAATCTCTGATTCCGCTTCCAGAAGGTCAAACGGGGTGCGGCCAGTTTCCGCCAGGGCAGAGATAAAAAATATGATCGCCGACAGCGGAGCGACAATCAGAAAGGGAACGGTCTGGGCGAGAACCAGTTCCTGCATGTACATTGAACGCGCCAGCAAGATGGGGATGATGAGCGAGAGAACCATGGGCACTTCGTAACTGACGAGCTGCGCCACAGAACGAAATGCGCCAAGCAGCGCGTACTTGTTATTGGAGCCCCACCCGGCCAGAAGTAAGGTGACAACCGAAGCCGAGCTCACCGCCAGAACGTAAAAAAGCCCGACGTTCAGATCTACGCCTATGACATTCGGAGCGAAAGGTATCACGGCCCACATCAAGAGCGCTGTCATTACGGTAAGCAGCGGCGCGAGGTTGTAAGCTATCGTGTCGGCGCCGGCAGGGGTCAACGTTTCTTTGGTGAGGAGTTTCAGCACGTCGGCGACAGTCTGAAGCAAACCAAATCGGCCGCCGACCCGATTGGGACCAATACGATCTTGAATGCGGGCGATCACCTTGCGTTCCAGCCAGATCAAAAATAGCACAATCAGCAGCAGGAACGTGGAGACCGTAAGAATCGCAATGACGTCGAGTATGGCCTCGATGAGGCCAGGGCTCATGTCCCCTTCCCATACGGCGCGTAGATAGTCAAACGTCGTCAGTTGGACCAGGCTAAACAAAAAGTCTACGATATTAAAACTCATATCAGGTCCACTCCAGTGCGCCGCGAGACCATGCATAACCCAGTCCTACCGCTAGGATGAGGACAAATACGACCACCTCAAAAGCGGCGAATAGTCCAAGCTGATCATAGGCTGCAGCAATTGGAAATAAGAAAACGGCCTCGACATCAAACACGACAAAGACGAGCGCGTAAATATAGTACTGCACCTTGAACTGGATCCAGGTATCGCCGACGGTCTCGACGCCACACTCGTATGTCTGCTGCTTTAGGGGGTTGGGTTTTCTCGGCCCGAGAAGCCAATTCGCGATAACCGGCGCAGCCGGGAAAATGGGTGAAAGCGC
Source organism: Anaerolineae bacterium (assembly GCA_025929715.1). Lineage (GTDB taxonomy): Bacteria > Chloroflexota > Anaerolineae > Promineifilales > Promineifilaceae > JAAYYY01. The sequence continues at coordinate 2,969 of JAICPS010000032.1, forward strand.
CAGGAATATGCCAATGAATTGCCAATCAGCTAGCACGCAAAGTTCTCCTTCAGTGGCGTTTGTGAAATATGTCTCATTTATAGCACATGGCGGTATTGGCGGCAATTAGGCCAGTATTTCGATTCCAACAGAATCAGGATCGTAGACAATCGAGGCCGATTTGAGCGGGCCCCAGGTTCACATTAGAATTGTACCCATGATCGCCAATTATGTGTAAAGGGTATATTGCATAATCGGTTTATAATGTTAACTATAGTACGTACGCTCTCCTAAGACTATCAGGAAAGAAAACAATGCTGCTCGCCGGTGATATTGGCGGAACTAAAACAGTCCTCGCCCTCTACAACCAGGAACACGGCCCAAGAGAACCGCTTTTTAAGGAACAGTATCCCAGCCAGCAATATGATTCATTGGAGGCAGTTGTTAGCGCCTACCTGCACGCGCATAATTGGCCGATCTCACATGCGGCGTTTGGTGTTGCCGGCCCCGTCGTGGAAGGTCGCGCCGAAATCACGAACCTGCCCTGGATCATCGAGCGCAGTCGGCTGGCTGCCAGGTTCGCTTTGAAAGATGTACACTTGCTAAACGATCTGGAAGCTGTTTCCACAGCCGTTCCCATACTGACTGAAGAGGACGTATTTACGCTCAACGCGGGCCGCCCTGATCCACACGGCGCCATCGCTGTCATTGCACCGGGCACGGGGCTGGGCGAAGGATTCCTGGTATGGGATGTAAATGCCTATCGGGCCTATCCCTGCGAGGGTGGACACACTGATTTCGCACCGGTCGGCGAAACCCAGCAGGCGTTATTGGCTTATTTACAGAACCGACTCGACCATGTCAGCTACGAACGGGTCTGTTCGGGAATTGGCATTCCTAATCTCTATGGCTTTCTGCGTGACAGTGGTCGATTTGAGGAGCCGTCCGGCCTCGCCGAGCGGCTAATGCTGGCCGACGACAAGACCCCGCTTATTGTGGAATCGGCGCAATCGGAAGGCACGCCGATCTGCGTGGCCACTTTAGAGCTGTTTATCGATATTCTGGCACGTGAAGCGGGAAACCTGGCGCTAAAGATCCTGGCTACAGGAGGCGTCTTCCTTGGCGGGGGCATTCCACCCCGCATTTTAACTGAGTTACGTCAAAGTAATTTTATAGACGCATTTGTCAGCAAAGGCCGCTTCCACGACCTGCTTGAAAATGTCCCTGTTAAGGTCATTTGCCGTAAAGATACCGCTATTTTAGGGGTGGCCTATGACGGTCTGCGCATGATGGCGGGCGCAATATCTCGCGTACCGGACCTGTGGCCGTCGGCGACTCGGGAGTAATAGGCAATCGGAGATGGACGAGGCGACCCAAACCGGCGTGAAAGTTTTGGTTTTCGAGACCGTGGCAGAATTGTATCGTGAGGCGGCGGCTGCGCTCCAAAAGCTGGCAGAGGAGGCCGTTGCCGATCGAAATCGCTTTCTGCTCGTTCTAGCCGGCGGCGAAACCCCAATTCCACTCTATCAGCGCCTGGCCAAGGAACCGGCACACGCCTCGTTTCCATGGCAGCAAACGCACCTGTTTTGGGGAGATGAGCGCGCCGTGCCGCCCGACGATCCAATGAGTAATTATGGGATGGCACAGGCAAATCTGCTTCAGGCGGCGCCGATTCCCGAAGAAAATATTCACCGCATAAAAGGAGAAGTGGCCGCGGCTACGGCCGCCCGTGAATATGCCCGCGTCCTGCAGAAGATGGCAGGTAATGGCCTAGCATGGCCGCGCTTTGACCTAGTCTTGCTCGGTCTGGGCGCCGACGGCCACACGGCGTCGCTGTTTCCCGGATCGACGCACCCTTCGCGACCGGCGCAGGCAACACTAGCCGTGACGGGCAGTTATGACCAACGGCCTACGTCACGGGTAACGCTGACGCCCCCTGTCTTCAACAGCGCGCGCAACATCTATTTTCTGGTTATGGGCGCCAATAAGGCTGAAACCCTGGCCAGCGTACTTCAAGAAGCCGGCAGCCCGGTCCGATATCCGGCCCGCCGTATCAAACCCCCGAGGGGAACGGTAACCTGGTACATTGACGGCGCGGCGGCCTCTAAACTGTGAAATCGTAATGTGTAAGGAGTAGACGATGTCTAAACTACATGAGCTAGCAGAATTGGGCCAGTCTATCTGGCTTGACTATATGCGACGCGATATTCTGAACTCTGGTGAGCTTAACCAGCTTCACAAAACTGGGGTTCGTGGGCTGACCTCCAATCCTTCTATCTTTGAGCAGGCGATTGCGCACAGCGATGACTATGATGATGCTTTCGGCATTCTGGCGACAGACGATAAGTCGCCGAAAGAGATCTATGAAGCGTTAGCCGTCGAAGACATTCAGCGCGCCTGCGACATCTTCCTCGATTTATGGCGGCAAACGGACGGGGACGATGGATACATTAGCCTGGAAGCCAATCCGCAGTTGGCCTACGAGACAGAAAAAACGATTGCGGAAGCGCGGCGGCTCTTTGCAGCCGTAAACCGGCCCAACGTCTATATCAAGGTGCCCGCGACGCCAGAAGGTATTCCTGCGATCCGCCAATTAATAAGCGAGGGAATCAACATCAATATAACCCTGATCTTTGCCATCAGCGCTTATGAGGCGGTCGCCGAAGCGTATTTGTCCGGGTTGGAAGAGCTGATCGAAAACGGCGGCGACCCTCGCGCAGTCTCGTCTGTAGCATCGTTCTTTGTCAGCAGAGTGGACGGCAAAGTCGATAAGAAGTTGGAGGCCATCGGCAACGAATCGCTGCTTGGAACGATCGGCATTGCCAACGCCAAAATGGCTTACCAACGATTTCTGGAGATTTTCAGCGGCCCGCGTTGGGAAAATTTAGCGGAGAGAGGAGCGCGCTTGCAGCGTCCATTGTGGGGAAGTACGAGTACGAAGGATCCGGCCTACCCTGACACACTTTACGTGGACAATCTAATTGGACCACATACCGTCAACACGGTGCCACCAGAAACGCTGGAAGCTATTCTAGACCATGCAACCGTCGCACGCACGATAGATAAGGATGTGAATCTTGCTCGCCAGCAGCTAGAAGCCCTGGCCGGGTTGGGCATTAGCCTCGACGAAATTACGGACGAACTTCTCGCGGAAGGCGTGGATAAATTCGCGCGCGCCTATACCAGTCTGCTACAAGCCATTGAGAAGCGAAAGCAGGAACAAGACGGTTTACAACAGGCGCAACAACAGATCTCGCTCGACGGTCATTTCGAAGACGTAAGCGAGACGATCGGCAATCTGCAAAAGAACGGTTTTCTGGATCGGCTCTGGCAAAAGGACTACAGGCTCTGGTCCGATGAGCCGGTCGACATCGAAAACCGGATGGGTTGGCTGGAGATTGCCCGCACCATGCAGCACGAAATCGGCCGCATCAAAGATGTGGCGGATAGCCTTGTGCGAGAAGGCTACCGCAAAGCGATTCTGTTGGGCATGGGTGGTTCGAGCCTGGCGCCAGAGTTGTTTTCCCAAACTTTTAGCGCGAGTAACAGCTTTCTGCAGCTGGAAGTGCTGGACAGCACCGATCCGGCCAAGATCAGCGCTGTTCGTACGAGCCTGAATCCCCAAGAAACGGTGTTCATCGTCTCCAGCAAATCCGGAACGACGATCGAGACAATCTCTCTATTCAAATATTTTTACAACTGGCTTAGCGGCGCAGTGGACTCAACGACGGTCGGCGACCACTTCATCGCAATCACCGACGAGGCCAGCAAGCTGGCTGAACTGGCACAGCAGTACAACTTTCGCGAACTCTTCTTAAGCGATCCGAATATCGGAGGGCGTTACTCGGCGCTTTCACACTTTGGCCTCGTTCCGGCGGCGATAGCTGGTGTGGATATCGATCGACTGCTGGCGAACGCCCAAAAGATACAAGGTCCCCAAGACGCGATGAAAGGTTTGAGGTTTGGAGCCATTCTCGGCGCGATGGCCGAAGCAGGGCGAGACAAGTTGACCATCATCACTTCGCCGGAAATTACCAGCTTCGGCGATTGGGCAGAACAGCTTATCGCCGAGAGCACGGGCAAGGAAGCAGAAGGAATTTTGCCGATAGTGGGCGAGCCGCTGATGGCCCCAGAGGAATATGGCGACGACCGGCTTTTTGTTTACTTGCGCCTGAAGGATGGGACGGGCGACGATGAAGGAGTCAAACGAATTATGGAAGCGGGTCACCCGGTTGTAACGATTCACGTGAATGATCGCTACGAGTTGGGCGAGCAGTTTGTGATCTGGGAACTCGCAACCGCCGTTGCCGGACACCTAATGGGCATCAATCCATTCAATCAACCTAACGTCGAGTCAGCCAAGCGACGGGCGAATGAAATGATCGCCTATTACCGGGAAAACGGCTCACTTCCGAGAAACCTAGCAGAAGTAAAGATGGGCGGGATTGAGGTACAAGACTTAGCACTCCCGGCCGATACACCGGCGGAGGCGTTACACCATTTCCTGGACGGCGCGCAGGAAGATGGCTACGTCGCCGTGCATGCTTATGTGCGGCCTACGACGGAAACAGACGCGGCGCTGGCTCAGTTCCGACAGTATCTTCACGAACAGACAGATCTTCCGGTCACCGTGGGCTACGGTCCGCGCTTCTTACATTCGACAGGACAACTGCACAAGGGCGATGCCGGGAAGGGCGTCTTCATCCAGTTGGTGTCCGATCCGCTTCAGGATCTTCCTATTCCGGACGAAGCGGGTAGTACAGAATCAATGATTACATTTGGGACGCTGAAAGTTGCCCAGGCCCTTGGCGACGCGCAGGCGCTGCATGACGCAGACCGGCCGGTTATTCGCTTCTTTTTTGGCGAGGATCTCGCGACCGTTGTTGCGGCGCTGATGCAGGATTAAGGACCACGACGAAAGTCGTCACTACGAAGGGAAAGATAAATGGAACTGGCGATGATTGGCCTGGGCAAGATGGGCGGTAACATGGCCCGCCGTCTGCGCGCTGACGAGCACCGAGTGGTAGGCTACGATTTAAATCAAGAGTTAACAATGGCGATGGCGGCTGAAGTAGGTCTTACGGGCGCTGAAAGTATGGAGACGGCCATCGACGCGCTTGAAGCTCGTCCACGCGTCGTATGGCTGATGGTTCCTGCCGGCGGGCCGGTACAGAGCTCGGTGGAAGCGTTGCTGCGAATGCTCGAATCGGGGGACATCGTCGTCGACGGCGGCAATAGCAACTACAGAGACACGATGAAGCGTGGCAAAGTACTGGCTCAGCAGAGAATCCACTACGTCGACGTCGGTACCAGCGGGGGCGTGTGGGGCCTGGAGAATGGATACAGCATGATGGTGGGCGGTGACGACGAAGCCGTCGATCACTTGCGACCGGCGCTAGAAACGCTGGCGCCCGGGCCCAACAAAGGTTGGGGACACGTGGGGCCCTGTGGCGCGGGGCACTTCGTGAAGATGGTGCATAATGGGATCGAGTATGGCCTAATGGAGGCCTATGCCGAAGGATTCGAGATCATGGGCGCGAAGAAGGAGTTCTCTCTGAACTTGCACCAGGTCGCCGAGATCTGGCGCTACGGCAGCGTCGTAAGATCCTGGCTGCTCGATCTGGCGGCGCGCGCGCTGGAGGAAGATCCAGGTTTAAGCCACATTCGTGGCTGGGTAGATGACAGCGGCGAAGGCCGCTGGACGGTCAAAGAAGCTATTGACCTCGACGTTCCGGCGCCGATCATTTCCCTTTCGCTTATGGCTCGTTTCGTCAGCCGCCAGGAAGAAAGCTTCGCCGCCAAGTTGCTTGCTGCCCTTCGCCATCAGTTTGGTGGACATGATGTCAGGGCCATTGTCGTCGAACAGACGACGTTGGAGTCGTCAGAATGAAAGGACCATCACCGTCAATTGTCATTTTCGGGGCATCGGGCGACCTGACCTGGCGCAAGCTCGTTCCCGCGCTATATAACCTTTACGTTAAGGAACGACTTCCCCAAGAATTCCGTATCGTGGGTCACGCTCGGACAGAGTACACTCACGAGCAATTCAGGGAACACCTCCATGAAGGTGTGGAGAAGTTCGCGGAAATTGATTCCGGATCGTGGGAGCAGTTTGCGAAAAACATTTACTACGTTCAGGGCCGTTATGATGAGCCCGGCGCTCTGCAAAAGCTAAACGATTTTGTGAAGGAAAAGGAGCCTGCCAACGCATCGCGTTTATACTACCTGGCTGTGCCTCCGACGGTATTCGCGCCTATAGTCAATTCGCTGGGCAAGGCGCACATGGCCCGAGACAATGACCGCTGGTGTCGGGTGGTCTTTGAAAAGCCTTTTGGCCACGATCTGGAGTCGGCGCGAGAGCTGAACGCGATCGCTCACAACGTCCTGGATGAAAGCCAGATCTATCGCATTGACCATTATCTGGGCAAGGAGACGGTTCAAAATATCCTGGTATTCCGCTTCGCCAACGCCATATTTGAGCCGGTATGGAATCGAAACTATATCGACCATATACAAATTACCGCGGCAGAGAGTGTAGACGTCGGTCACCGCGCTCACTTTTACGACGAGGTTGGCGTGCTGCGAGATATGTTCCAGAATCATCTTATGCAGCTCTTGACGCTGGTCAGCATGGAGCCGCCGGCCTCATTTAACGCCGACGCCCTGCGCAACGAGAAGGTGAAGGTGTTAGCGTCACTACGGCCAATGTCCCCGACGACGCTCGCCGACCATTCTGTTCGCGGGCAATATGAAGGCTACCTCAAGACCGACGGCGTCGATCCACAGTCGACCACGGCTACTTTTGCCGCGCTCAATCTGTTTATCGACAACTGGCGCTGGCAGGGCGTTCCATTCTACTTGCGTTCTGGAAAGAACCTGGCAGAAAAAACCACGGATATCGTGATCCACTTCAAGTGTCCGCCGCACCTACTGTTCGACCTTGACAGCGATAAAGAAATGAGCGCAAATTACATCTCCTTGTGCATCCAGCCGGATGAGGGGATTCACCTACGGTTTGAGACAAAGGTGCCAGATACCGACTCCAGGATGCAATCGGTGGACATGGAATTTCATTACAGTGAAGAGTTCGGCCCCATGGCACTCCCCGACGCGTATGAGCGACTGCTCTTAGACGTGCTGCAGGGGGACGCAGCGCTCTTTACACGGGCGGACGAAATTGAATTGTCCTGGAAGTTGATTGACGCCATTATAGAAGGCTGGCAAACCGAGTATGCTCCACCGCTGGAAACGTATGCGCCTGGGAGTTGGGGGCCACAAAGAGCTTACAATTTCCTGGATAACGTTGGCGCCCACTGGATTATGGGCTGTGAGGAGCACGACTGAGTCGTCCTTCATCGACCGGTACGCTGCCTATGCGAAGCATCTTAACGTACAGTGTTGTCGTTCAGCTTTGTTCAATAACCCCTTACCCGTGCAATCGCCCACTCATAAAGCTGTTCATATCCATCAGCCGAGCGGTCCCACGAGAAATTCGTGTCCATGGCCCTGTCTTGCATTTTTATCCAGCGCTCGCGGTCATCGTAGTATACGCTTATCGCTCGGCTCAAGGCGTGCCAGAAAGATTCCGAAGAGTGCTGGTAGAATGTAAAACCGGTAAGGCCATCCTCGACAGTGTCCGCGAGCCCGCCGGTCGCACGCACAACAGGTATACTGCCATAACGCATGGCAATCATCTGGCCCAGACCACAGGGCTCGAACAAAGAGGGCATCAGGAACAGATCGCTGCCCGCGTAGATCAGGGGCGCGAGTCCCGCGTTGTATTCCAAAACTGCGGCCATTTTCTCGCGATGGTAGTTTGCGAGTTGCGCAAACATGGCTTCGTAACGCGCTTCACCGGTTCCCAGGACGACGAATTGCGCATCGCCTGCAGCGCCATTAAGTAGCAGGTGGATGACGTGCCCGGTGATATCCAGCCCTTTCTGCCAGTCGAGCCGGGTAACCATCGCCACGAGCGGGATATCGTCGCGCTGCGGTAAGTTCAGGTAGGCCTGCAGCGCTCGACGATTGTGCAGCCGCCGATCCAGACTGCCGGCGTCATATGTCGCCGCGAGGCGCGGATCGGATGCCGGATTCCAGTCGTCATAGTCTATTCCGTTCAGAATGCCGTGAACGTCGAAACTACGATAGCGCAGGAGGCCGTCGAGCCCTGCTCCACCTTCAGGCGTCAAGATCTCGAGAGCATAGGTTGGGCTCACGGTATTGATCATCGTGGCGTGATAGATGCCTCGCGCCATTAAGTTTACCTCGCCATAAGCCTCTTCATTCAGTGAATGGGTTTGGACGCCAAGGTAGTCAAATATCTGCCAATTCGTCTTGCCTTGATGAGCGAGGTTGTGGATCGTGTAGACGGTGGGTATGCCATGATAGCGCGAATCGCCCTGCCCGGCCGTCGCCAGCCAGGTCACTGCCGGCGCCGTGTGCCAGTCATGGGCATGTACTACGTCCGGACGCCACCCGAGCGCGGCGACGACGAGATCAAGAGCGGCGCGGCTGAAGAAGGCGAAGCGATAAGGATCATCGCTATATCCATAAATTTCTTCGCGGTTAAATAGGTGACTCTCGGCGATAAAGTAGACGGGAACTTCACTGTCAGGTAGTCTTCCTTCAAATGCGCCGGCACGGACAGCACCGCCGACCATTGGTACGTTCAACTGCATTTCCATCGGGGTCACGCCCTGGCGGCCATGTTCAATATTACGATAGGCAGGCATAACGACGCGCACGTCGTGGCCGATTCGTTTTAACGCTCTGGGTAAGGATCCGGCGACGTCACCGAGCCCGCCGCGCTTTGCAAACGGCGCAACTTCGGCGCTGAGAAAAAGAATGTTAAGCGATTTTGCCATGTTTTTCCTTCAAATTGAGACATTTTAGTCCTTTGCGGAGGCTTTGAAAAACCATTGTTGGAAAAAGATTGAGGAAATGCAAAGGTAAAGCTAGAATTCTCTTCGTGCATGGACTAGGTCTTCGACAATAAGGAGGAAGAAATGACCTCTGCTACAAATTCATCACACGCGCCGCTGACGCCGCCAATGCTCTGGGACGTCGATTATTACAAGGAACAAGATCTCTATTTCTATCTGGAAGAAGTAGAAAAGGTTTTGCCGCATGGGCGGGTGCTCGTTGCGGGACACGGCGAAATGATCATGCTTGGAAGCTATTCCTACTTGGGTCTCATTGGACACCCGGCCATTGACCAGGCTGCGATAAAGGCCGTGGAGCAGTATGGGACCGGCACGCATGGTGTGCGTTTGCTTGCGGGAACGCTGACGATACACAACGAGTTAGAGGAGCGGCTTGCTGACTTTAAGAAGGCCGACGGAGCCATCACGTTCTCGAGCGGCTACGTCGCGAACCTGGCTACGATTTCAGGTTTGTTGCGCCGTGGCGACGTCGTCATCTGTGACAAACTAAATCACGCCAGCATTGTGGATGGTTGCCTTTTGTCGCAAGCCATCTTTCGCCGTTTCCGGCACAATGACATGGATCACCTTGAGAAGCGGCTGCGAGAGGCGGAGGGCGAGGGGCGGGTGCTGGTCATCGTCGACGCGGTATTCAGCATGGACGGTGACATCATCAATTTACCGGAAGTTAGCCGGCTATGTGACAAGTACGGCGCGTACCTGATGGTCGACGAAGCCCATTCAATCGGGGTCTTGGGCGAAACCGGGCACGGTATCGAGGAGCATTTTGGGCTGACGTCGGATGCCGTGGACATCAAGATGGGCACGCTGAGCAAGACGATTCCCAGCGCGGGTGGCTATGTGGCCGGCGGACACGAACTGATAAAGTTTCTGAAACACGAGGCGCGGGGATTCGTGTTTTCCGCGGCGCTGCCTCCGGCGTCTGCCGCTGCTGCCTGCACAGCCCTCGACGTGATAGAAGCTGAGCCGGAAAGGGTGCGGGATCTGCAGCGCAACATTAACTATTTCGGCAATGCCCTTCGTGACGCCGGTTTTGACCTGCTCAACAGCGAGACGGCGATTTTGCCCGTCATGTGTTTTGATGTCGCTAAAGCGGCGATGCTGGCGCACTACTGCCAGGAACGAGGCATATTTGTTCAGGCGGTCGTGGCGCCGGTAGTTCCCGATGGACTTTCGCGCTTGCGAGCAACAGTTTCGGCCTGTCACCAGCTAGAAGATCTTGATTACTGTGTGGGTGTACTGGTAGAAGGGGCGCGCGAAATTGGAGGAATCTTGAACTCGGACTAACAGAGGGAAAAAAGTACCCCCACCAGGAATCGAACCTGGGCCTTTGGCTCCGGAGGCCAACGCTCTATCCTCTGAGCTATGGGGGCAGTCCAGCATACAATGTTCTCATACGCCCGTGGAAAAGTCAAATTGCGCGGTCACGCAACAATCTATGAAGGCGATTATACCTGAGGCACATTGTGCGAATCTGTGCCGCCGCCTAAAATCGATGTTAATACCGAGTTTAACATCAGAGAGCGTAACGTGAGAGCGCCAGCTTTTGTGGATCCGCTCGAGGGCGCGACTGAAGGCACGATCTGCAAATGTTTAGGAAAAGTTCATCACAAGAACAGCGTCTCAGTGTCCGAGAGGTAATGCTAGGCACGCTGACCGTCGCTGGTGTAACAGGCGCGGTGTTGCTCCTGGTCCGCTGGCACGACGTGGTCCTCCTCCTTTTTGTTGCTATCGTCATCAGCACGGCTATCAAACCGGCCGTAGAGTACCTTCAACAATGGGGAATTCCGCGCTCGGCGGGAATTATTTGCGTTTACGTCGCGGGCGCTGCTCTTTTCGTGGCGATCATTGTATTAAGCGCCCCCCTGGTCGGCGAGCAGACCGCACGAATTGCCGACGCCGCTCCCATTGCCTATCAATCCTTTCGTGACAGCCTGATACAGACGCCAAATCTGCTCGTCTGGCGGCTGGGGCTTGCGCTGCCGAGCGAATTGCCACTCGCGGCCGCGGCAGCCGCCGCTGGGGAGGAAACCACTCCGACGGGTCAGCAAAGCATCGGCATGCTGGCACCCGTTATTAGCGCAATCTTCGCCATATTGATCACTTTCGTGCTGGCCTTTTATTGGACGGTGGAAGGAGAGCGCCTGAAGCGGGCCATACTGCTCGTGGTGCCAATCGAGCGGCGGGAAAAAGTGCGCGAGCTTGTATCCACGCTTGAAGCACAGCTTGGCCGTTACATTGTTGGGCAGGGCGTCCTGATGCTCTCTATTTTCAGCCTTAGCCTTGTGGCCTATCTGGTCATCGGTCTTCCATATGCGCTTGTGCTGGCACTGATTGCCGGACTGATGGAAGCCGTTCCGCTAATCGGTCCGGCTCTAGGCACAATCCCCGCAGCTCTCGTGGCATATTCCGTAGATCCCAGCCTGGCCTTGTGGGTGATTCTATTTGCGCTCGTACTACAACAGGTGGAAAACACCATACTAGTGCCGCGCATCATGAAGCGCTCGGTTGGCGTCCATCCTCTTGTGACGCTCATGGCGCTCACGGCCCTGAGTACCTTGTTTGGTGTTGTAGGAGCACTCATTGCCGTACCTTTGGCGGCAATCACACAGTTAATCCTGTTTCGCTACGTTTTAGAACCGGACGCGCGGTTGAGTCAGGAATTAGATGGACGCGATCGACTTAGCGTCGTGCGCTATGAAACTCAGGAGCTAGTACGCGATGTACGGAGACAGGCGCAGGCCAGAAACGACGAAGACGTCGCGGAGAGCAGTCCGTTAGTTGATGACCTCGAAGCGATAGCCGCAGAGTTAAGTGACATCCTCGCCAATGGCAATGGACAATCGCCTGAGGAATCTGCGTCATGAAAAAACTGGCCATTTATGCGCTGGTCGTGGTGGCGACGCTTGGGGCTCTCTATCTCGTCTACATATTCAGGGCTGTCGTACTACTTTTCTTGCTTAGTCTCTTCATTGCCGCTGCAGTGCGGCCGATTATCTCGCGGTTGACCTCTCGCGGGCTTCCTCCGGGCGCCGCCATTATAGTGACCTATGTGGCGGCGATTCTCTTTGTTGGTCTTTGGCTTTATGTGGTAGGCAGGATTGCGCTCTTGGAGTTCGAACAACTCGTGAACCAGCTCGCCATTCGCTACCAGGCAGTACGGCCAGGCTGGGAAGAGGGCACGACCCTACAGCAATTCCTGGCCAGTCGCCTACCTCCGCCCGAGAACCTTTTTGATGCTCTCACCCGTGAAGAAGGAACTCTTCTGGCGCAGGCGCTGTTTACGCTTGTCCGCTCAATCGTCTCCTTTCTGGCTGCACTGGCCATTATGATCGTCTTAAGCGTTTACTGGAGCTTGGATCGCCTGCACTTTGAGAGACTGTGGCTATCGGTAATCCCTGCTGGAAGTCGCAATCGCGGTCGCACCGTCTGGCATGCCGTAGAAAAAGGTGTGGGAACCTATTTGCGCAATCAGCTTATCCAGACTTTCATAGCGGTCATTTTACTTGGCGGGGGATACTACATTTTGGGTATCACTTATCCCGTGCTGCTCGCGCTTCTCGGCGCCGTTGCCTGGCTTATTCCGGTGGTTGGCTTCATATTTGCGGCCCTTGCCGCATTGTTGGTGGGTCTGGTTAGCAGCCCAATCATAGGCGCTCTGGCCGCCGTTTACACGGTAGTCGTGTTTGTGGCTTTGGGGGAACTGGTCGAACGCACGCTGCTCAAGCATCGCGGAAATTACAGTTACTTGCTCGTTGTGCTGCTAATGATTCCGTTGGCCGAGACATACGGTTTCTTTGGACTTCTGGCGGCGCCTCCCCTAGCAGTCAGCATTGAATCTCTACTCGGCATGATCTTTGACCAGCGCCGCGACGGCCTTGCCAGCGACGATCCACAAACGCGCCTTATAGAACTGAATAATAAGCTCCACTCCTTGCAGAAGCGAGCAGCGGAAAACGGTACAGTTGCGCCAGAAATGGCCAGTCTGATCGAGCGACTTGATAGATTGATGACGCGTACCGGAGCGGCAATTCGCGGTAATTACCCGCGCGCTTAGAATTCCCTCCTCACCGAATGCGTGTCGCGCGCAAAACTGCTAGAATGGCGCCATGAGCGATAAGAGCTTTTATGAGCAAGTCTACGCTCTTGTGCGCCGCATACCACGAGGGACTGTGACCAGTTACGGTCGCGTTGCGCACATGCTCGGTCGTCCAAATGCTGCCCGCGCCGTTGGCTACGCTCTCAGCGCGTTGAAAGACGAGCACGCCGACAGGCGCAAAGAGGTGCCGTGGCATCGTGTTATCAACAGTCAGGGTCGGGTTAGCATACAGAATCGAGAGTATTCCGCCCAGGAACAGGCCCGGCTGTTGAGGGCTGAAGGAGTCATGGTCAGTGACGACCTGAGAGTTAACCTGGACCGGTTTCTCTGGAACGGACTGCATTGGGTGGAAATTGACGACATTCTACGTGAGAAATAGGATTCATTGCCCCCACTGTGCTGGCGTCCGATTGCGCTTCCTGTGAAATTGATTATCCAGATTCCCTGTTACAACGAAGCAGAAACATTGGCCGAGGCGCTGGCTGACGTGCCACGATCCGCGCGTGGTTTTGATTGCGTTGAAACGCTGTTGATAGACGATGGCAGTGTTGACGACACCGTCATCGTGGCGCGTCGACTGGGCGTCGATCATATCGTGCAACACGGGCGCAATCGCGGCCTGGCCCAGGCCTTTCAGACCGGTCTCGACGTTGCCTTGCAGCTGGGAGCAGACGTAATCGTAAATACGGATGGGGACAACCAGTATCCCGCCGGAGAAATTCCGCGCCTGGTGGCGCCCATCCTTGCCGGTGAGGCCGACATTGTCATTGGCGACCGCCGGCCTGAGCAAAGCGCCTACTTTTCGGGAACGAAGCGCTGGTTACAAAAGTGGGGCAGCTGGACGGTGAGGAACGTAAGCGGCACAGAGGTGCCGGACGCTGCGAGCGGTTTTCGAGCCTACTCGCAGGAAGCTGCGCTGCGCCTGAACGTTCTCAGCCGCTACAGTTATACGCTGGAAACGATCATACAGGCGGGAAAGTTGGGCCTGACTGTAACCAGCATACCGGTAGCGACCAACGCTCCAACGCGTCCATCCCGCTTGCAACGCAGCATGTGGCACTTCCTGAAGGAACAGGGGGGCACGATCCTGCGCATTTACGCCTTCTATGAACCTTTGCGCACGTTTACTTATTTGGCGATTCCCTTCTTAATCCTCGGTGCCTTTCTCTGGTTGCGGTTTCTGGCATCCTACGTTTTTTTTCCGGACGCCGACCGCTTCGTGCAGTCTGTAACTATCGGCGCCGGCCTCTTAATTGTGGGCATGTTGATATTTGTGTTTGGTCTGCTGGCCGACATCGCAGGTAAACATCGTCAATTGACCCAGGAAACCCTGTATCGCCTCAAAAAACTGGAACTACAACGCGGTGCGCCTGCGGCGCACTGGAGCGGCGGAAGTCGATTGAAAGATAAAGAAGCGTAATTTGGAGGTTCTTCTATGATGTATGGGTTCACGAGCAAAATTTTGCACGTTAATTTGTCTTCCAGAATGCTGGAGGTGGAAGAGCCTGATGAATCGTTTTATCGTCTCTATCCGGGCGGCAGCCTGATAGGCCTCTATTACCTGTGGAGGTATTCCCGTGCCGGAATCGATCCATTGAGTCCGGAGAACACGCTGACGTTTGCCATCAGCGCCCCTACGGGACTACCCATTAGCGGACAGAGCCGTTGCACCGTCACCTGCAAGTCGCCGAGCAGTGGCGGCGTCGCCGACAGCCAGGGCGGTGGTTTCTGGCCTGCGGAGCTAAAATTTGCGGGTTTCGATGCCATCGTCATTACAGGGGCGGCCGACCAACCCGTCTATCTCTGGATACACGATGGCGAGGCGGAACTGCGCGATGCGACACATCTCTGGGGCAAGCTGACGCACGATGCCGAATCGATTCTGAAGCAAGAGCTTGGCGATCAGAAGATCGAGGTCGCTCAGATTGGCCCTGCCGGTGAACGTCTATCGAACTTCGCGGCGATTATGAACATGAGCAATCGCGCATGGGGCCGTACCGGCGTTGGCGCTGTCATGGGCAGCAAGAAGCTCCGCGCCATTGCCGTGAGAGGCACGGAAAAAGCGCAGGCAGCGCACCGCAAGGCCGTTCTGGCGCTTTCGAAGAGCGGTGCGAAAAGCTTTCCCGGCAGCGACATGGAAGATTTCGGTCGCTATGGGACGCCGGATACCGTGATGTCCAACTATGGCGCCGGTGGACTGCCGACGCGAAACTGGGATTCGGGCACAATGCCGCTGGAAGTTGCACAGGAAATCAGCGGTGAGCGCCTTTATGACGAGCTTCTGCGCGGCGCAAGTGAGGGCAAGCAAGATCGCCAGGGTCGCGACACCTGCTATGCCTGTATCGTCCGCTGCAAGCGAGTTGTGGAGGCGGAATGGCGCGAAAAGGCAATTGATCCAGAGTATGGGGGACCCGAGTACGAAACAATTTCGACCTTCGGTTCTTACTGTGACGTTAGCGATCTTCACGCCATCAGCTACGCCAATCAGCTTTGCAACCAATATGGCGTTGACACGATCTCTTGTGGAGCCACGCTCGCTTGGGCGATGGACTGTTACGCTCACGGCGTGCTGTCGGCTGAGGAAATGGATGGGATTGAGCTGGAATACGGCAATGCCGAGGCCATGATTGCCATGCTCGAGAAGACGCTACGGCGAGAAGGCTTTGGCGATATTCTGGCAGACGGTTCGGCAAAGGCCGCCGACCGGCTGGGCAAAGGGCATGAGTATTTGCTGACCGTAAAGGGCCAGGAAATGCCGGCGCACATGCCACACGTTAAGCGCAGTATGGGCCTGATATACGCGGTCAACCCTTTCGGAGCCGATCACCAGTCATCAGAACACGATCCCATGTACCATCCCAAGCTCTATGAGGGCACGCCGGACGCTCCGGGCTACAAGCGGTTCCTGGGTCAGATTGGGCTGAATACGCCGCAGCCGACGAAGGCGCTCAACGAAGAGAAAGTAGAGTTTACGCTCAAGACCCAATACACGTATAGCGCCACAGATACGATTTGCGTCTGCCAGTTCGTTTACGGTCCGGGCTGGCAGCTTTATGGGCCTGACGCTATGGCCGCTTTGATGTCCGCGGCGACGGGTTGGGACGTCTCTGTTGACGACATTCAAGAGATGGGGCGGCGCCGTCTAAATTTGATGCGCGCTCTCAACGCGCGCGAGGGCCTAGCGCGCGATCAGGACACCCTACCAAAGAAGCTCTTTCGACGACCCCTACAAGGTGGACGTAGCGATGGCATAAAATTGGACGAGAACGAGCTGGCAGGCGCCATCAGCCTATATTACGCTCAGGCGGGGTGGGATGTTGCCACCGGCATCCCTACACGAGAAACGCTTGAAGACGTTGGATTGGCGTGGATCGCGGACGAGTTGCAGCTTCGGTAGGGCGTGCACACGGCTCGCTAAGCGAGTGGCTCGCCAAGCGAGCAGGGATGTTTGCGCCACGAAATGCTGGGCGCCACAAGCAGCGGGTGGTTTAGCGGACGGTTCCTGACTGGTCGATGAGGAGAGCCAACGCCAGAACGATCAGGTCTGTGTGCTCGAGCCATAGCGGTTCGAGCTTGATCGTTAGCGTCTGGTCGCTGTCATGGCGGCAGATCTGGCCGATGTCCGCGGGCAGATCCAATTCGGTTAACATGTCATATGTGTGCAGACCGGCGGGAACCTCGTCATAGAGGGCATAACATGCCTCATCTTCGGGATGCGGTAGAGCTAACCAGGTGTCGCCCTCAACTTCCAGCACGTAGTACGTCTCGCGCTCCCCATTACCGTCTGCCGCCGGCCGGCGGCGTACACTGACGATGGCGTAAACGGCGAATTCGTGGATGATTGCATAGTCTGATCGGCGCTCATTATCGGCGGAATCGGCTGCGACTTGCGGGACGTCGATCGTCGCTACAAGCCTTCCATCCGGTCGCGCCTACCGGATTTGGCGTCTGGCATCTGGCGCTGGACCATGTGACTGATCGGCTTCCAGCAACGACAAGGCATTGGAATCAAACAGAGTGTATGTGGAAAGTCCGCCCACATCAGCCGTCATGCG
>JAICPS010000259.1 GCA_025929715.1 Anaerolineae bacterium
GGGGCGAGATGCGCTTTCACGCCGATCGGACCCATGCCCGGTCCGCCGCCGCCGTGGGGGATGGTAAACGTCTTGTGCAGGTTGAGGTGGCACACGTCGGCCCCGAAATCGCCGGGCCGCGCAAGCCCGACCATGGCATTCATGTTGGCCCCGTCGAGGTACACCTGCCCACCGTTGTCATGCACGATGCGGCAAATCTCCTTTATGCCGGGCTCAAACACGCCGTGCGTCGAGGGATAAGTGACCATCAGTGCCCCCAGCCGCTCCCGGTGCTGTTCCGCTTTGCGCCGCAAGTCCTGGAGGTCCACGTTGCCTTCGTCGTCACAGGCCACCACCACGACCTCCATCCCGGCAAGCACGGCGCTGGCAGGGTTCGTGCCGTGCGCCGAGCTGGGGATGAGGCAGATATCGCGCTTGCCTTCGCCGCGCTCGGCGTGATAGGCGCGGATCACTTTGAGGCCGGCGTACTCGCCCTGCGAACCGGCGTTCGGCTGCAGCGACGTGGCGGCGAAGCCCGTAATGTCCGCCAGCCACTTCTCCAGCCGCTCAAAAAGCTTGATGTAGCCCTCCGCCTGGTGCAGCGGGGCAAACGGGTGCAGGTTGCCGAACTCCGGCCACGTCACCGGCAGCATCTCCGTGGTGGCGTTGAGCTTCATCGTGCAAGAGCCCAGCGGAATCATGGAATAGGCCAGGGACAGGTCGCGCTGCTGCAGCTTGAAGATGTAGCGCAGCATCTCTGTCTCGGAATGGTGGCTGTTGAAGACCGCATGGGTCAGAAAGTCGCTCCGTCGCCGGTGTGGCGCGTCGTAGCCCAGTTCGATCTGCTGCGCTGCCTCGCTTAAATTGAGCGAAGCCGTATCGACGCCGAAGACCTCCAGAAGCTCCTGCAGGTCGGCGGCGGTCGTCGTTTCGTCCAACGAGACCCCAACGGCGCCGTCGGGGAAGACGCGCAGGTTCATTTCACGGGCCAGCGCCGTCTCCACCAACTGCTCCTGACCTAGCGGCCCGGCGCCGACCTTGATCGTATCAAATAGTGGACCATCGGTGATGGCATAGCCGGCCTTCTTCAGTTCGGAAGCCAGAATATTGGTCAGCAGCCGCACCCGTTGTGCGATGCGGCGCAGTCCCTCTGGACCGTGATAGACGGCGTACATTGAAGCCATGATTGCCAGGAGCACCTGGGCGGTGCAGATATTGCTCGTGGCCCGCTCGCGGCGAATGTGCTGCTCGCGGGTTTGCAGCGCCAGGCGATAGGCCGGCGCCCCGGTGGAATCGACCGAAACGCCAACGAGACGCCCGGGAATCTGCCGCGCGTAATCGTCGTGCGTGGCCATGAAGGCGGCGTGCGGGCCGCCGTAACCCATGGGCACGCCAAAGCGCTGGCTGTTGCCCACGGCGACGTCGGCGCCGAACTCGCCCGGCGCGCGCAGCAGGGTCAACGCCAGCAGGTCGGTGGCGACGACGGTCAGCGCGCCGATCTCGTGTGCACGGGCGAAGAACGATTCATAGTCAAAAATTGCGCCGTCGGTCGCCGGATACTGGACCAGCACGCCAAAGACGTCGTCGTTTAGCTCAAAAGTGCGATGGTCACTCACGACGACTTCGATGCCCAGTGCGCGCGCCCTGGTGCGCACGACGGCGATGGTCTGCGGGTGGCACAAATCTGACACAAAGAACGTGTTGGCTTTCGAACGGCGGCCCTGAGCGCGCAGGCACAACGTCATAGCTTCGGCGGCTGCCGTACCCTCGTCAAGCATCGACGCGTTGGCGATCTCCAGGCCAGTCAGGTCGCTGACCATCGTCTGGAAATTAAGCAGCGCCTCCAGGCGGCCTTGGGCGATCTCGGCCTGGTAAGGGGTATATTGCGTGTACCAGCCGGGGTTTTCCAGGATGTTGCGTTGGATCACACCGGGCGTCAGCGTGCCGTAGTAGCCCATGCCGATGTAAGAGCGGAAGACCTTGTTCTGCTGTGCCAGCTCGCGTAGCTCGGCGATAATTTCAGATTCGCTGGCTGCCGGCGGGAGGTCTATCGGCTCGTTGGATCGAATCACGCCCGGAACCGCAAGCTCTACCAGCTCGTCGAGGCTGGACATGCCCAGCGTTTCTAGCATTTGCGACAGCGCGCCGCTCTTGGGGCCAATGTGACGGTTTATAAAATGATCGATAGGGTCTAAGAGGTCTGTGGGTCGAATCTCTCCGTGGGTTAAGTGGGACATCTGGTACCTCCGTAATTCGTGACGTAGGTTTAGCCGCGCTGCTCACAATAGGCGCGGTAGGCTTCGGCATCCATGAGGCCTTCAAGTTGGCTCGTGTCGCTGATCCGGACGCGCACCATCCAGGCTTTGCCATACGGGTCGTCATTGATTGCCTCCGGTTCATCCATCAACGCTTCGTTGACGGCGACGATCTCGCCTGACACCGGCATATAGAGGTCGGCGGCGGCTTTAACCGATTCCACGACCCCGAAGGTGTCGCCCTCTTCGAACTGCTCGCCCGCGTCAGGAAGCTCCAGGTAGACGATGTCAGAGAGTGAATCCTGCGCATAATCGCTGATGCCAATCGTTACTTCTTCGCCGTCGACGCGAACCCACTCGTCGTCCCTGCTATAAAGGAGATCGTTTTCTATTTTGGTCATGGTGGCCTCCTGTGCCGTAAATGAAAAAGGACGGCGAAACAACCACATACGGTTGCTGCCGTCCTCTGTCTGATACCTGAGAGATTCGCCGCAAATGCGCGGCTTGCCCCGTCGGTGCTCTACGGCTGGACTGCCGCAAGCTTTCCAGAAACGCCCGATTGTCCGGTCCTTTTGCCTGAGAGTTTCACCCCCTATTTCAGCTTAAATAGGAAACTTGCCCCTTCGGCGTCCTTTCTCTAAAGAGCTCTCCCGAACAATCGTTTGGCCTTATTCTCGTGTAATGTAAAAATTGTACTTCTGCCTGAAGGCTGATGCAACCATGATAGGGTAAAATGTCGCCCATGTCTATCATCAACGAGCCGACTATCAGCTCCAACGGCGTCGTGCGGCCGACCTTTGTCGAGGTCGAACTATCTCGCCTCACAGAGAATCTGAACGCCATCCGCCGCCACGTAACGCCAGCTAGAGTGATGGGCATCCTCAAGGCCAATGCCTACGGTCACGGGCTAGTGGAAACTGCACGCCACCTGTGCCGCATCGGCATTGACTATCTGGGCGTCGCTTTTCTGGAGGAAGGGATCCTGTTGCGCGAGCAGGGCATCGACGCGCCTATTCTCGTGTTGGGCGGCATCATGGGCAACCAGGTGCCGCTGTTCCTCGATTATAATCTTGCCCTGACGGCCTCCTCGGTCGAAAAACTGATGCAGGTGGAGCACGAGGCCCGCCGGCGCGGCGCGACGGCGCGCGTTCATCTGAAGATCGACACCGGTATGGAGCGCATCGGGGTACATTACTACAGCGCCGGGGAGCTGCTGGACGCGGCGCTGCGCTGCGAGCATTGTGAAGTAGAAGGCATATATTCGCATTTCGCCAACGCCGACGCGGCCGACTTGACCTCGGCGCAGGTGCAGCTGGAGCGCTTCATGACGGTGCTGCAAGAATGCGAGTCGCGCGGTCTGCGACCGCCCCTCCGGCACATCGCCAATTCAGGAGCCATTTTGCAGATGCCAGACAGCCACCTCGACATGGTGCGGGCCGGCATCTTGCTCTACGGCGTCTATCCCTCGCAAGAGGCGCCACGCACCGTCGCCGTGCGCCCCGCACTGAGCTGGAAGTCACACGTCGTCTATTTTAAAGTCGTCAAACCCGGCCATCCTGTCAGTTACGGTTCCACCTGGCAGAGCGACCACATGGTTCGCGTCGTGACCGTTCCGGTGGGCTACGGCGACGGTTATTTTCGCAGCCTCTCCAACCATGCGGAAGTGATCATCCGCGGCAAACGCTATCCGGTGATCGGGCGCATCTGCATGGACCAGCTCATGGTCAACATTGAGTGGGAGACGGCTTACAATGGCGACGAGGTAATTCTTCTGGGTGAAAGCGGTGACGCTGCCATCAGCGCCGGTGAACTGGCTGAGTGGGCAGGGACGATACCATACGAGATATTGACCAACATAAACACGCGCGTACCGCGTGTTTATCTGGAATAGCCACTCGTCCGGCTTGCAAGCCGGAGGCTTGCGCCACAAAAGCATTCAGCCCCGGTCCAGGAGGGTAAGACCGGGGCTGAACTTCTCTTGGCGACTTCAATTATAAATGTAACGACGGCGTGTGAGCCTAGATTTAATCGGCGATGAGCAGACACTAAATATAGGCGCCTCACTCCTGGTTATCTAGAGGTAATAGGGACGAGAAACGCTGGTGCTGATAGTGGGTCAGAGCGACGGCCAGCCCATCCGCGGCGTCGTCGGGGCGGGGCGTTTCTTCTAGCTGCAGCAGATTGCGAACCATCATTTGCACCTGCTGTTTGTCTGCTTTGCCGTAGCCGGTGACGGCATCTTTTACTTTGGGCGGCGAGTACTCTTCTACGGGCAGTCCCGCGTTAGCCAGGGCCAGGATCAGCACGCCGCGCGCCTGGCCTACGCTGATAGCCGTGGTAATGTTGCGGCCAAAGAACACTTCTTCGATGGCCGCGGACTGTGGCTGATATTCCCGAAGGAGACCGGTCAGCTCCTCATAGATCTGTTGGAGGCGTTGCGGGGTGTCAAGATCGGCGCTGGTGCGGATGGCGCCCCAGGTCACTACCCGCGGCTCACCTTCTACCACGTCGATGATGCCATAGCCTGTTGTTGCCGTACCGGGATCCAGCCCAATAATGCGCATTAAGAAGTACTTTGCTGTGGCCGGTCTCCGACCGTGCCGCGTACTAGGCTCCTTCCATCTCTGCAATTGCCGCGTCGGTGATGTCCAGGGCCGAATAGATATTCTGAACGTCGTCTAACTCTTCAATTTCCTCGATGACCTTCATCACCTGTACCGCCGAGCGTTGATCCAGCGAAAGCGGGTTAGACGCATCGTAGATCATTGTCGCTTCTTCCAGCTCATAACCCGCCTCTTCCAGCGTATCACGCACGCGCTGGAACGAGCCAAGTTCCGTGTAGATCTCGGCAATCCCGTCATCAAACTGCAAGTCTTCGGCGCCCGCATCGGCCGCGACCAAAAAAAGCTCATCCTGGTCGAAGTTCCCTTTTACGCTGATAAAACCTTTGCGCTGGAACTGCCAGATAACAGAGCCGGCGTCGGCCATAGAACCCCCGAAGCGGGTCAGGACGTGGCGCAGTTCGGCGATGGCGCGGTTGCGGTTATCGGTTACGATTTCCACGATCAGCCCTACGCCGTGTGGCGCGTACCCTTCGTAGACGATCTCCTGAAGTTCCATGCCGCCCAATTCGCCCGTGCCGCGCTTGATGGCCCGCTCGATATTGTCCTTGGGCATATTGGCTTCTTTGGCGTTGTCCACTGCCAATCTCAGCCGCGGATTAAACTCGGGATCGCCGCCCTTTTCACGCGCCGCAATAGTGATTTCTTTCGTCAGGCGCGTAAATAGCTTGCCACGGCGCGCATCGGTGACCGCCTTCTTATGCTTGATGGTGGACCATTTTGAATGTCCAGACATAGCTCAATTACTCTCCGGCTACCTCAAACATTAAAGCACGAGGGCATCGGCGCCCGCGTGTTCCTCAATGCCCATTATAGCACAATCGGCAGAGTGTCATCGGGCTCCGAAACCTTGCAGGTTTTGGAATCTTGTGTAGTCAGACGCTATGGTATCGGCCGAGAGCAACCGGTTAATATAAGATAATTAGTCTTAGTCGACGTGTGTTTAAATCTCATTACTCGTGTCCTTGTAAGCGTCATCCGGTACCGATCGCCACATGGTGGGATTACGATTAGTTGTTAGGATCGAGATTAACGCGAGAGCTTACATTATCTTTGCGTCCAGGCGGTCATCTGACCGCTCATGGAGACGCCGTCAATTTGTTCGTAGTCTCGGTGGGCATGAAAACTACCGCTAGCCAGGAAAAAGCGTGTCGAGCAACTGCGGGGCATAACGTTCGGCCATGTCGCTGCTGATGCTGTCGCTGTGGCAGATTTCGCCGTATAGACGACCGCTCTGGCGCAGCGAGCGATCCTGGGTTTCCGGATCAAGGCTCAGCAGGCCGAAGCGCTGGGTCCAGCCCCGCTCCCATTCGAAATTATCTACCAGGCTCCAATGGTAGTAGCCCATAATGGGCCAGTTGAAGCTGACCGCACGCCACACTTCACGCAAGTGGCTGAGCAGGAACGCGGGGCGCAGGCGGTCCGTGGCATCGGGGACGCCGTTCTCAGTGATATAAATCGGCCTCCCATATCGTCGCACATGTTTAATGACGCGAAACAGGCCGTCTGGATACACTTCGCCATAGTTTCCATCGCTGACCACGACTTCAGGTGGGCTTGCCCATTGGTAGAGGCGCGGGAATCGCGCGTGAAGGCGCGTTTAGTAGTTGACTCCGGTGAAGTCGACGGAGCCCGCGAGGCCCTTCATGCGGCCGCCTCCAAGGGGGCGGCGTAAGCGGCCGTCGCTCATCGCCTGCATCCACCAATCATTGTAGAGCCAGGAAAGCTGCGCGGCCCACCAGCGGTCCA
>JAICPS010000418.1 GCA_025929715.1 Anaerolineae bacterium
GCCAGGCCCAGCAGGCGGACGAGGGCAAAGGCGGGTGGGTAAAAACCTTGCCGGAAAAACTCGCGCAGCAAGCCGGCGAAGCCATCCGCGTTAAAGCCCAGCAATAACGCCAGCGCCCCATTGGCATGATTTGCCTCGTCCAGGTCAAAGGGGTACGCGGCATGGGCGGCGATCTGCTGCAGGATAAAGGCGGCGACGAGGAGGCTGGCAACCAGAACGCTGAGGAAAGCGACGACAGTTCGCGCCCGGACAGTTGCGCTACTGGCGCCGGCTCGTTTGGTCGATGCGATCACATGGTAACTCTATACTATGGTTACGTAACAATCCAGCTAACATTTGCCGCAGATGTCCGTGCTGACGCACAGGGACGCAGATTCACACAGATAACGGCCCTTTCGGCTGTAAGATCGGCGTTTGTCCGTGTGCATCTGCGGCGAATAGCCGAAAGCGAGTGGCCCCAGCCCATTGTGGTTATCCACGGGCGCTTGCGCTAAAATGCGCCTGTACGGGCGAGGCAGGTCGGCGCGGTGTTGGTTTCGCGAATGACGCTTGTTTCCGACCTGCCTCACCCCTACGACGACAATCCAGCAATTGTGAGGGCTACGCGTGAAAAATATTCTTGTGACCGGGGGGGCCGGTTTTATTGGCGCTAATTTTGTCATCTATCTGCTCGAAAAGTATCCCGAATACAACGTCATTGTCTATGACAAGCTGACCTACGCGGGCAATCTGGACAATCTGCTCGACGTATCGGACGAGCCACGCCATCACTTTGTGAAAGGCGATATTTGCGACCCCCGCGCAGTGGCGGACACGATTGAGCGGTACGGCGTGGACACCATCGTCAATTTTGCCGCCGAAACGCACGTGGACCGCTCTATTCTGGACCCTGACGCCTTCATCCAGACCGACGTATACGGCACCTACGTGCTGCTGGAGGCGGCGCGCAGGTTTGGGCTGGAGCGCTACAACCAGATTTCGACCGACGAGGTCTACGGGCATGTGCCGCCGGGAAACGCCAGCCGGGAAACGGACCCCATCGCCCCGCGCAGCCCGTACGCCGCCAGCAAGGCCAGCGGCGATCTGATGGTGCAGGCGTATTTCGTGACCTACGACCTGCCGGTGACTATCACGCGCGGCTCGAACAACATTGGGCCCTACCAGTACCCGGAAAAGGTGGTGCCGCTCTTTGCCACCAACGCTATCGACCAACAGCCGCTGCCCGTGTATGGCGACGGGCGCCAGATGCGCGAGTACCAGTATGTCGTCGACCACTGCGAGGCGATCGACCTGGTGCTGCACGAGGGCCGGCTGGGCGAAACGTACAATATCGGCACCGGACAGCCGATGGAGAACCTGCAAATGGTCGAGATTCTGCTCGACGAGCTGGACCGTCCGCCGTCGCTCATCCGCCACGTCACAGACCGCCCGGGCCACGACCGCCGCTATAACCTGAACATCGAAAAAATCATGGCGCTTGGCTGGCGCCCGCGCCACACTGCAGAAGAGGCCATCCGCCACACCGCCCGCTGGTACCGCGACAATGAATGGTGGTGGCGGAAGATTAAGAGTGGGGAGTTTAGAGAATACTACGAGAAGCAATATGGGGAGAGGTTGAAGGAAGAGAGCCCATGACCGAACCAACCGTAACCAAAGGCCTCGCCGGGGTCATTGCCGCCGAGACGCAGTTGAGCAGGGTAGATGGCGAGCAGGGCCGGCTGATTTATCGTGGCTACAGCATTGAGGATCTGGGCGCGAAGTCCAGTTTTGAAGAGGTCATCTACCTGCTTTGGAACGGCGATTTGCCCACTCGCCGGCAGTTAGATGCTTTCAAGGCCGCGCTAGTGAGCAAACGGGCGCTTCCGTCGGCCATTGTGAGCACGATGAAGGACTTCCCCCACGAAGCGCATCCTATGGCCGTGCTGCGCACGATGGTCAGCGGGCTCGGTCTGCTAGACCCACAGGCAGACGACATCAGCCTGCCTGCCGCGCGCAAAAAAGCGCTACTGCTCACCGCGGTGCTGCCGACCATCGTCGCCGCGTGGGAGCGCATCCGCAACGGGCGCGAGCCGTTCGCGCCGCGCCCCGACCTGGACCACGCCGCCAACTTCCTGTACATGCTCGACGGCAATGAACCTTCGGAACAGGCGGCCAACGCGCTGGACACCTACCTGGTGCTGCTGGCCGATCATGGTTTCAACGCCAGCACCTTCGCCGCGCGCGTCACCACGGGCACGCTGGCCGACGTCTATTCGGCAATCACCAGCGGCCTGGGCACGCTCAAAGGCGCAGCGCATGGTGGGGCCAACCAGGCAGCCATGGAACAGTTCACCGACGCGGCGCAGCGCGGCGACGTGGAGGCCTGGTTCCGCGAGGCGCGCGAGGAGGGGCGGCGCATCATGGGCATCGGCCACCGCGTCTACAAGACTGAAGACCCGCGCGCCGGCATTTTGCGTCCCATGGCCGAGGAGCTGGCCCAAAGCAGCGGGCAGCGGCAGTGGTTTGATATCGCGCACAAAATCGAAGAGCTGGCCCGATCCGACGACTTTTTCGTCGAGCGCGACCTGTACGCCAACGTCGATTATTACTCGGCCGTTGTGCTCTATACCATCCAATTGCCTGTGGACCAGTTTACGTGCGCGTTCGCCATGAGCCGCATCGCCGGCTGGACCGCGCACGTGATGGAGCAGCTCGCAGACAATCGCCTCATCCGCCCGAAGGCGCGGTATGTGGGGCGCGAAAATTTAGAATTCGTGCCGTTGGATGAGCGAGGATGAATTTCGATAGATTGTCACGCTCGGGCCGGTCTCCGAACGCGCCTGCACAGTGGGGCGGTCGGAGACCGGCCACAGCATTGATCATGATCTTCGCCATCCTCCTTGCAGCCTGCGGCGGCGAGGCGCAGCAGCCCACGGCGACTGTGGCGGCAACGGCGGCGATAGAGGCAACTGCGACGGAGCCGCCCGCTTCGGCAGAGCCGACGCCCACCTCGCCACCCATGGCCACCGCTGCCCCTCCGGAAGAAGAGCCTACGGCCCCATTTACGGCCACACCGCCCTCCGCGGCCACGGCGGAGCCGACTGCACCTCCCGCGACGCAACTGTCGTCGCTCACCCTGGCGCCCATCATCCAGGGCTTCGACAATCCCACCTACCTCACGCACGCCGCCGACGAGCGGCTGTTCGTCACGGAGCAGGAAGGGCGCGTTCAGGTCATCGTAGACGGGCGTGTAGCGGCCGCGCCTTTCCTTGACATCACCGACCGCGTGGGATCCCGCGCCAATGAGCAAGGGTTGCTCGGCCTGGCATTCCATCCCAACTACGCCGAGAACGGCGTCTTTTTTGTAGACTACACCGACGCCAACGGCGACACGGTCATCTCCCGCTTCCAGGTAACAGACGATCCCAACGTAGCCGATCCGGCCAGCGAGCAGTTGGTGCTGGCAGTTCCCCAGCCATTCCCCAACCACAACGGCGGGCAAATCCTATTCGGCGCAGACGGTTACCTGTATGTGGGGCTGGGCGACGGCGGTAGCGGCGGCGATCCGCAGAACAACGGGCAGAATCCAAACACGCTGCTGGGCTCAATCCTGCGGCTGGATGTCGACAGTGCGGGCGAGAGCACGGCATATGCCATTCCCCCCGACAATCCCTTGGCCAATGGCGGCGGGGCGGCCGAAGTGTGGGCTTACGGCCTGCGCAATCCGTGGCGCTTCAGCTTCGACCCGCTCAACAATATGCTCTTTGTGGCCGACGTGGGGCAGAACCAGTTTGAAGAAATCAACGCCGTGGCGGCCGGGCAGGCAGCGGGCGCCAACTATGGCTGGAATATTATGGAGGGGCTGCATTGTTTCAACAGCCAGGAGTGCGACCCCACCGGCCTGCGCCTGCCGGTCGTGGAATACAGCCACGAGCAGGGCGGCTGCTCGGTCACCGGCGGCTATATGTACCGTGGCGAGCAATACCCCACGCTTGCCGGCAACTACTTCTTCGGCGACTACTGCTCAGGCTTCATCTGGGCGCTGAGACAGGACGAGCAAGGCCAGTGGACCACCGGCGCCGGCGCGCTGATCACCGTGGACGGCCAGATCACCAGCTTCGGCCAGGACGTGAATGGCGAGATATATGTGGTTACGCGCGGTGGGGTTATTTATCAGGTTCAGCCGTAGGGGCGCAGAAAGCCCGTACAGCGATTTTGTAAATCGCTGCGGGGAAACGTTTACAAAATCGTTTTACGACAACTCAGGAACTCCGATGATCGCCAATCCGATTTCCAAGCTCGCTTCACTAACCATACTCGTTCTGATCCTTACCACCACTCCCTCAGCCGCACAGCCAAACTCCAATCTCCAATCTCCCAATCCCCCAACCGGCGCGCTCAACCTCGACCTCCAACTCTTTGTACAGCCGGGC
>JAICPS010000111.1 GCA_025929715.1 Anaerolineae bacterium
AATCTTTCACGGATAGGCGCCGCCGACAATCTAGGGTGGCTGCGACAGCGCCACGAGGAACGGCTGAGTTTCTGTAAGGGCGACGTGCGAGAGTACGCGACGCTGGCGGAAGCGGTCCGGGGGAGCGACGTGGTGTTGCACCTAGCAAGCCAAGTGGCCGTGACGACTTCTGTCGAACAGCCACGCGAGGATTTCGAAATAAATTCGTTTGGCACGTTTAATGCACTGGAAGCGGTTCGGGAGCACGCGCCAGATGCGATCTTTCTCTATGCGTCAACGAATAAAGTATATGGGGCCATGGAGTCGGTGGGAATCGTGGAGCGTGACGGACGCTACGGCTATGCCAGCTATGATCATGGCATTCCTGAGACATACCCACTGGATTTTCACTCACCGTATGGTTGCTCGAAAGGGTCTGGAGATCAGTATACGATTGATTATGCTCGGATTTACGGATTGAAGACGGTCTCTTTTCGCCAATCGTGCATCTACGGCCCGCGCCAGTTTGGAGTGGAAGATCAGGGTTGGGTCGCCCATTTTATCATCGCAGCCGTGACGGGAAAGCCGATCACAATCTACGGTGATGGGCGGCAAGTGCGCGACGTGCTGCACGTATCTGATTTGATCACGGCCTACGAAAGGGCAATTGAATGCATTGAGGATTGTAGTGGAGAGGCGATTAATGTTGGCGGCGGTCCGCAGAATACACTTTCGATCTGGGCCGAGTTCGGCCCGCTCCTGGAGCAGCTGAAAGGAGGGCCTGTGCCCGTGCGGTATGGTCCCTGGCGACCGGGCGACCAGCGCGTTTTCGTGGCCGACGTGCGCAAGGCGGAGCAAATGCTCGGATGGCTTCCTGTCATTTCTCCGTCAGAAGGAATCACGGCTCTCTATCATTGGGTTGTCGAAAACCAGGGGCTGTTCCATAAAAAGGAGTAGCACATGTCAGCAATAGTACGGGGTATCGTCGGCCTGATTTCTTTGTTGGCAGGACGGCAGCTATATTGGTTATTTGTCGGCGCCGCCGGATTTTTGCTGGCGTTTAACCTCGCCCAGCGCTTCTTTGGGGTGCAATCCGAACTGCTGCTTTTGATTCTCGCACTGGTTGCCGGCGTGATAGGAGCGGTCCTGGCAGTTGTGGCCCAGAGGCTGGCGGTTGCGCTTGCCGGTTTTGTGGCCGGCGGCTATTTGCTGATTTACGTCGCACAACTTTTTGGCGCCGGGGGGGACATGTTAGCGTTGATCCTGTTTATCGTGGGTGGTATTGCCGGCGCGATTCTCATCTCTGTCCTATTCGATCCCGCGCTTATTATTCTTTCGTCCATATTGGGAGCGACGTTCGTTTCGCAGTCTGCCCGACAGATGTTCGATCTGGGACAGCCGATGAGCCTCTTGATTCTCGTCGTGCTGGCGATCGTGGGTATTGCCGTTCAATTCTCGACGTGGCGGCCCGAGGCGCGTGCGCGAGAGCGACAAGAATCATAACGTGCGACTCAGGACCATACTGATCACGGCATTGATCGCCCTGCTGGCGGCGTGCGCACAGCAGGCGCCCGCGGTCCGTGTGATGCAAGATGCGCACGATGGGCAGGGTATGCACACGCCAACGGACGTGGTAGCGACGACGGGCAGCGTCGATGCTACGACGGTTTTCATGGCCGCGACGGCGCGTGTTATCGAGCCACCGGCAACACCGTCACCGCCGGCCACGATGACGACCGCCCCGCTGGCCACCGCTATCCTGGAGACGCCGACCGCTGCACCCAGCCCGACAAGCGATCCCTATAGCGCCCTGACCATCGAAGGGTTGGCGGCGCGGACGTACGGCGAAGGTACGCTACAGATCGCAGAAACGATTCACGTTACCGAATCGTTCACGCGCACCCTGGTGCATTATCCGAGTGATGGACTTGCAATTTATGGCTTCATGAACGTGCCGTTCGGGCCTGGCCCATTTCCCGTGGCGCTGGTTCTCCACGGGTATATTCCGCCCGAACAGTACGGTACGATCGGGTACACCACACGCTATGCGGACATGCTGGCGCGTGCAGGTTATCTGGTCATTCACCCCAACTATCGCAATCATCCTCCATCAGACCAGACGGCAGCCTATGCCGCCGGGCGCGAGGTTGCCGATTTCCGCGTGGGTTATGCCGTGGATGTACTGAATCTCGTCGCCATTGTGCAACAACAAGCCGGCCTGGCGGGTCCGCTGGTGAAGGCCGATGGGCAAGAAGTACACCTTCTGGGCCATAGCATGGGCGGGGGCATCGCATTACGCGTGATTACGGTGAATTCTGACGTCGATGCGGCAGTGTTATACGGTTCGATGAGCGGCGACGAAGTGAAGAATTACGAGCGCATTCTGGTGTGGTCTAATGGCGAAAACGGCGTGGAGGAACTGGCGACATCGCTAGAAGATATGCAGCGGATTTCGCCGATTTATCATCTGCAACGGATTCAGTCCGCGGTCAGCATTCATCACGGGGATCTGGACGACGTGGTGCCGCCAGAGTGGTCGGTGGAGCTGTGCCAGTTATTGCAGCAAAGCGGCAAGATCGTAGAATGTTTTAACTATCCAGGCGCGCCTCATTCGTTTCATGAGGAGACGGATCGCCTCTTCCAGCAGCGGGTTATTGATTTTTTCAATCGTTACTGAATGAAGCGCTGGTTTGCTCTTTTCGCGCTTGTCGTTGTTATGATCCTCTCGATGGCGACGGCCGGGCTGTGGTATGTGCAGGCGCGCGGTGATGGCATCGAAATTGCTGCCGCGCCCACATTGGCGGCGCAGGCGGCGACAGTCCCGCTGCCCTCTGCCACAGATTCACCGACTGAAACAGCTTTGCCGACGCATACGGCGACGTTGGCGGCTACGGCAACGTCGACTCCGGTTCCGACGGCAACCGCCACACCTTCACCAACTGCCACGCCGTCCGCCACTTCGACGCCGTCGATTACGCCGACGCCCTCGGCGACGCCCACCGCGAGCCGTACTCCCTTTGCCACCCTGGAAGCTGACGAACAGGCGGAAGACACGATGATACCTACAGCGGTCACGCCGTTCGAAAGACCTGACGGCGTGACTAATATCCTGCTGCTGGGCAATGACGTTGGGGGGCGCCAGGGCGGTCGCACCGACAGTCTGATCATCGTTTCGATTAACGAAGTGAATAAGACGGCGACAATGCTTTCATTGCCGCGCGACCTGTACGTCGTGATCCCAGGATGGAAAATCACGCGTATCAATCAAGCGCTGCCGCACGGGCATGGCTCGGGCTATCCCGGAGGCGGCGGCGCGCTGGTAAAGGACACGATCCTCTACAACTTTGGCATTGTGGTCGATTACTACGTGCGCGTTGGGTTCGACGGATTCCGGCAGATCGTGGATCTGCTGGATGGGGTTGACGTCGCGGTGAGCTGTGAACTTGAGGACTGGCGCCTCAAAGAGCCGGAATTAGACCCGCAGGTGGAAGAAAACTGGGAAATGTTTTCGCTGGGGCCGGGCATATACCATATGGAGGGGGATCTTGCTCTTTGGTACGTACGCTCGCGCCGCACCAGCAGCGATTTCGACCGTGGGCGGCGGCAGCAGCAGATTCTACGGGCTATCCTGGAAAAGGGTTTGAATTTGAACATGGCGGCGCAGCTTCCCGCGCTGTGGGAGACGTACGCTGAAACGGTGGAGACAGATTTGCCGGCGCCGGTGATGCTGCGCCTTGCAGCCTTGGCGCCGGCAGTGCGCGAAAACGGGATCCAGCATCTCTATTTGCCGGAAGCGGCGCGACGGAGCTGGATGACGTCGGGGGGCGCGGCTGTGCAACTTTTGCAGTGGGAAGGGGCCGAACCGGTTCTGGGGCAGCTCATGCGCCCACCGGTGCTTAACCGGGCAACGCGCGCGCCGTTGGCTGTGGAGGTTGTCACGGCGGACGACGTGCAGTATCTTCTGGCGGCCGAAAATCTGGCCTATCACGGATTCGTGCCTGTGTGGGTTCAGGCCAGCGGCCCCGCGCCTGGGCATACACAGGTAACTTATTATGGCGCCAATTTGAAAGGATCTTATGATTGGCTGCTAACCTGGATTTTGGGAACCGACGGCGACGCGATCAACCTGATGTCCGACGATATCGGCGCAGGCGAGCGTTACCGCGTGGTCCTGGGCGAAAACTACGATCCTTGCCGCCCACAGTTGGAGGCGCCGAGCCTGGGCCACGGGGATTAGCGTTCACAGCAATTGTAATTAGACAAATTCTTCCAGGTGCTGTTTCCAGCCGGCGACAACCTCTGGGTCCGGCTCTTCTTTTTCCAGGCGTAGACCAAAGACATTGCACATCTTGCGTAGCGCCTGTTGTGCCTCTCGCACGTCTGCACCTGCTGCCGCCGACGAAGTGATTTCTGCGGCATATTGCAGCAGGGCTGCCAGGGCTGTCGGCGTATCAAGATCGTCGTCCATCGCCGTGGTGAATGTGTTGTTGATGCCGCGAGGGTTCAACAGCCCACCTGTGCCACCGGCTACCGTTACGGCCTGGCGCAAGCGCTGCGCTTGCTCTGCTGCGGCGTGTAGCTCCTGTTCTTCGAAATGCCAGGGGCGGCGATAGTGATGCAAGTGCATGTAGAGGCGAAGGGCGTCGGGTTTTACGTCACGGTCTAGAAGATCGCGCACCATGACGAGGTTGCCCAGCGATTTACTCATTTTTTCACCCTCGTGGTTGACCATCGCCGTGTGCATCCAGAAACGGACGAAAGGCTGCTCGCCGGTGGCACATTCAGCCTGCGCAATCTCACATTCGTGATGCGGAAAAATGAGGTCTGCACCGCCGCCGTGAATGTCGATGGTGTTCCCCAGGAATTTGGTGGCCATGGTAGAGCACTCAATGTGCCACCCCGGCCGGCCGGGCCCCCACGGACTGTCCCAAGACGGTTCGCCGGGCGCCTGGGCCTGCCACAATACAAAATCGAGCGGATCTTTCTTATGGGGATCGTCTGGGTGATTTCCACGCTCGTTGGCTACGGCCAGCATGTCACCTCGAGGGATGGCGCTTAACTTGCCAAACTCGTTCCATTCGTCGATATGAAAGTAGACGCTGCCGCCAGCCTCATAGGCATACCCGCGGGCGAGCAGGGTTTTGACGGCGTCGATTATTTCGTCGATGACGTCTGTAGCGCGTGGAAGTCGCTGTGGCGGCTGGACGTTCAGAGCGCACATGTCGCGGATAAAATGCGCCGTCCAGCGATCGCCTACTTCCTTCCAATGGTCGTCAACTTCACGCGCCTTGCGTAAGATGTCGTCGTCAATGTCGGTTACGTTTTGAACGTAGGTAACGTTATACCCACGGAATTGCAGATAGCGAATGAGCACGTCGAAGCTGGCATAGGTGAAGCTATGCCCAAGGTGTGTGGTATCATAGGGTGTGACGCCGCAGACGTAAATCGTGATGTCGTCGCCCACGGCGCTGAACGGTTCCCGCTTTTTTGAAAGGGCGTTGTAAAGTTGCATGTATCCTCTCTCTATCAACGCGGCCCCTGGGCCATCATCATGCGATAAGGGTAACCCCATTCGGGGGCCGAAACATCGTCAAGGGCTATAAGTTCTTCTGCGCTCAACTCCCAGTTAACGGCGCCCAGGTTATCTTCCAACTGGTCCATCGTGCGTGCGCCGATGATAACGCTGCTCACTTCCGGGCGGGAAAGCAGCCAATTGAGGGCGACCTGCGAGTGGGTCTTTTCCCGTTGCGCGGCGATGAGGGCCACGGCATCGAGCACATTCCAGTTACGCTCGGTGGCGCGACGATCCCAAGCCTCTTCGTTGTCAGCAGGCGAGGTGGAAAGCCGTCCTTGCTCTGGTCGCGCTCCGCTCCTATATTTTCCGGTGAGAAAGCCGCCGCCTAAGGGACCCCAGGGAACGGACCCCACGCCTTCGCTGAGAAAGAGTTCGACAAATTCGCGCTCGATGTCGCGAACGACGAGACTGTGCTGGTATTGGGCGGCGATGGGCCTGGCCCAGCCGTAGCTATCGCTCATCGCCAGCGCCTTCATTAACTGCCAGGCCTTGAAATTACTGACGCCGATATAGCGCACTTTACCGGTGGTAATCAGATCCTGGAAAGCACGTAGCGTTTCCTCCAGGGGCGTGAGGGGATCCCACATATGCGCATAATAAAGATCGATGTAGTCTGTTTGCAGCCTACGCAGGCTGTTTTCGACCTCATGCAAGATGTGGCGCCTGCTGAGGCCAATGTTGTTGGGGCCGTCGCCTTTGCGAAAGCGCACTTTTGTCGCCAATATGACGTCGTCACGCCGTCCATGCAGCGCCTCGCCGACGATTTCTTCCGAGCGCCCGCCGGCATAGACGTTGGCGGTATCTAGAAAATTACCGCCGGCTTCGAGATAGTGGTCAATCATCTGTTTGGCTACGTCGGCAGGCGTGCTGCGCTCGCTCCGCTCGCCAAAAATCATTGTGCCCAGGCACAGTTCGCTGACGATTAGTCCGGAGCTTCCGAGTTGACGCATATCCATGGCGACCTCCTAAGTAAATCGGGAAGAGTGGCGCTTTGTTAAGCGACAATCCAGGTTTGTAGTGAGCGCTTTAGCGCGAGGAGGGGCACTACAGTGCCGACCACAAACAACGTTCTGAGTTGGATGAGTGAACTAATTCTAACGTCAATTCTCCTGAAAGTCGCCTGAATTGGTCGATGGGCCGTGCGAGATATAATTGCGCGTCGAAAAGCATGGTAAGCAGCGAGGTTTAGTTTGACCGGAACAAGCGACGAAGCAAGAAACATCCTCGAAGTGGGAGCGTTGCACCGCGTAATGGTGCTCTTTCAGAAGGCGGAGGAGCTGCCCGCAAGCGTAGTATTTCTGATCCAGATATTGGGAGCGGGCCTTGTCGGATTGGTCTGGCGACTGGTGGGAGCGCCGCCGGAGGTAGCGATTCTGGGGTCAATGGTGATAGTTCTTGCAGGCGGCGCCGACGTCGTTCTGTTGCGGTGGCTGCCACGCGAACGGATCTCTTTTGGTCCCTGGAAACCGCAGACGGTAGTGCTGCTGATTCCGCGCGTCGTGGCAGGTCTGGCCAGCACGACCGGGGCGTTGATTGCGGGCTGGTCTGCTGTGCTGATGGGCCTCGTTCTCGTACAGGGAGCCGGTTTGCTGGTCCTGTTGTGGGCCACGGCGGTTGAACCGCGGCGGCTGGCGCTGACGCATCTCGAACTGGAAATCGATTCGTTGCCGCCTGGGGCTGAACCGCTGCGGGTGCTGCATATCAGCGATATTCATCTTGAGCGGTTTACGGAAAGGGAGAAGCGCCTATTAGATCTGGCACGGAAGGCACGGCCTGACATGATTGTGATCACAGGGGATTATCTTAATCTGTCGTATAACCGTGATGAAATCGCGCTGCAACAGGTGGCGCTGCTGCTGGCGCAGCTTGAGGCGCCGCATGGGGTCTATGCGACGTTGGGCAGCCCGCCGGTGGATTTACGCGAGGTTATCACGCCCTTGTTGGAGTCGCTACCCTTACGATTATTGCGCGACGAGTGGACTACGGTGGAGCTGAAAACGGGCGGTTCTCTGGTGCTGATGGGCGTAGATTGCACCCATTACATTGCGCAGGACGCGCAGCGGCTGGAAGAATTGGCGGCAACGGCGCCGAACAGCGCGCCGCGCGTACTGCTTTACCACTCGCCGGAGATTATGCCGCAAGCCATCGGCCAGATGGTGGATTTATATTTGTGTGGGCATACACATGGCGGGCAGGTTCGACTGCCGCTGGTGGGTCCCATATTGACCAGCTCACAACTGGGCAGGCGCTACGTTATGGGCCACTATTGTGAGGGCAGTACCCATTTATATGTTAGCCGGGGGGTCGGTATGGAAGGCTTGAGCGCGCCGCGGGTGCGGCTGCTGGCGCCTCCGGAAATTACGCTGGTTACGTTGCGCAGCAGCGACGCACAGGTATGCTAAAGGCTCATTAGTTAATTCGACGATCGCGGCCCGCCGGGATCGCGCAGGAATGAATTTCCGCGCCAGCAGACGACGCATGTTAAATCATGCTGTCCGGAATCAATTATTGAATATCAGTGGAAAGTAGTAACTGTTCTGGGGGGTGAAGGGTAGAAAGAGCGGGCCGGTGACGCAAGGATAGGTTTCGGGGTCAGGCTCGCCGCTCACGGTCCAGCAGTAGTAATCGCCTCCTTCAGAATCTACGTCCGTTGCCATCTGCGGGACATACCAGAGCACGAGGTTTGTGCCGACGGTAGGTTCGCCATCCAGGTACATTTCTGGGCCCTGGAAGTGATTGCCGAGGCAGCATTGGCCGATGACGCCCATATCGGTCTGGCCTTCTTCAGGGTGATGCTGTGTAATGTAGATAAAGGGAGAGGCGCCGCGACTTTGCGGGTATTGACCGCGGTCGCCTACGATAAAGTAACCGCTGCCCGATTGATCAAAGATAGACCAGGCGGAGCCCAATAGATTGTAAACGTGTGGACCGTGCCCAGGTTCAGCATATGGAACGCGATACGTTTCGGTGATAACGGTGTGCCAGCCGCCTTCGTCTAAAAAGCTGAATGTATCGCCATCGTCGCCATCCACGGCGATGTCGATACGCACGACGGGCCGATAGACGCCGTCTGGTTCGCAACCCTGACCGTAAGCGGCGCTGGCGATCCTGAAGCGGCCGTCGGCGAAGAACTGAAGGCGAGAATCGTAACGATAGTTGCACGGTTCCCCCCACTGGGTCATGCGGAAATCCTGGACCACCTCGAAACCAATATCCGTCTGAGCCTCACTGGTCATGGTCAGCACCTGAGTCTCTCCGAAGGGATAAATCTGAAACCCGCCACCTCCTCCGCCACAGCCGAGAACGTCAACAAAGCCGGTGACCCCGTAATCGACGTGCCATTCCAGGTGCTTTACGCCGGTGAGGACGGAACTTCCGTTGTAGCTGACGTCGTAGACGCGCAGGCCATCGGTGCCTGTTGTAGCATAGGCCAGCTTCCAGCCATCGCGAACTACGCCGCCGGGCTGCGGACAACCGGTGGGTAGGGAGGGGATAGCACTCGCCGGCGCAGCGGGAAGCACCTCACCCCAGTGAATGCCTGCCAGTTCGCCAGCGGTCAGATCGACGACGGCCCACAGCATGCGATCTCCCTGCTTGAAGGTAGGCGCAACACAGTAATGATCGTCGTCGCAGGTCGTGCCGGGCATACCTCCCGCCACCGGCGGCATGTCCGCGCTCAGAGGACGGTAACCAAGCGCTTCCACGACCTCGGGAGCTTTGAGCGCGATTTCCAGGGCGCGGTCGGATTGACTTTTGCTGATTCCCGGCTGCATGCCCGGCTGGTATAAAACGTCCAGGACTTCGTCTGTGTCTAGATTGACAATGGCTGTGACCGCGGCGTTTTCGTCGAAGAGGTAGATCTCGACCTGCCGGCAGTCGGCTGAAGCGCAGGCCTGGCTTTGGGGCGTGAATTGCGCGGCAAGCACGCGACGGACGCCGAAGACTTCGGCGCGGCGGCCCACAGTATGCTCCTGAACGCGGACGTCGGAAAGCGCAAGGTTTTGCGCCCGCTGTTGCTCTGGCGTCGGGTCATTTACCAGGGGAAGGGCCGAGGACTTGCCACGGACGACTGGCGCCGCATTGTTTGCAACAGTCCACAGAGGGAACAAAACAGCAACGGTGAAGCCGGTGGCAAAAAGGGCGCGTCGTAACCGGGAACGACGGTTGCCGAGGAGTTTTTTCAATTTGTTGTTCTTTCTCAGGCGCATTAGGAGATCTTACTCGTATCGCAAGGGGCTGTCGACTGCTATAATGAACCGGATGGAGCGCGTGGATACGTATGAGCAGCGACAGGCTGCTATGCAGCGACTGTTGAGGGGTGTGACGTTTGGGCTTATCCTGCTCATACCTTTCTCTGTTTTCTTTGCCTTTGGTCCGCCCGCCGATCGAAATATATTATCACTGTATGCGCATCGTGGCTTTTATTTGTCGGATCTGCCTCTGGCGATGCTGCTCGTGCTCAGCCTTATAGCCGACGTCCCCTGGCGGCGTGGTCCGTTGTTGGTCACAGGGGCGCTGGCGATAATTTGTGTGTTGGCCTTTGTCTCAATTCCGCAAAGTGTATCGCCGCCCTTCACGTTCTACATAGCGGTCCGCTGGCTGCTGGCTTTCTACGTCTATGTCTGGTTCGTGCAACCGGTGGCGCCTGCGAGCCAAGTGGCGGCGGTTTTTGCGGCGGGCATGGGGATCCACGCACTGGTTGGCGTAGCGCAAGTGATCATTCAGGGACCGGTTGGCCTGCCCGGCGAGCTTGCGCTGGTTCCTCAGGCTGACGACGCCTCGATTCTCGCCATCAGCGGTGTGCGTTGGCTGCGGGCCTATGGTCTGGCATTTCATCCAAACGTTCTGGGCGGATTCCTCGCCGTCGCCCTGCTGCTGCTGATACCGTGGTTGGAACGCCTGCCGGCAGTTGGTCTCTGGTGGCTGCTGTGGTCGGGCCTGTTGCTTACCTTCTCGCGGGCGGCGTGGTTGGCTGTGGCGCTGGCGTTGCCTGTCGCACTCATTGCCTAT
>JAICPS010000483.1 GCA_025929715.1 Anaerolineae bacterium
CACAATGCTCCATAGCGCCAGATCCGGGCTGGTCAGCCATTCCTGCGGCGGCAGACTCAGCGTGCGAAACAGGCTGTTCATCAGCCCATTCTCGGTGTGATACATGATCTTCCACACGGTGGAGACGACAACCAGTGAGGTCACCACCGGTAAGAAGTAGGCCGAGCGAAAAAGGCCCACGCCGGGAAAGTAATGGTTGACTAACGACGCCAGAATGAGCGCCAGGACGACCTGCAATACGACGACGGCAACGGCGTAGACGATGGTGTTGGCGATAGCCGTGCGGAAGACGGGGTCGTTGAGAGCCGTCGTATAATTTTCAACGCCAATAAACTCCCGCTGCTCTGATATCAGCGGTGCATCGTAAAAACTCAACTGGAATGCTTGAGCAATTGGAAGCAGCGAGAAGATCAAGAGTCCCAAGATCGCAGGCAGGAGCAAGATCGCTGCCGCGCGCCATTCTTCCAGCTCAAGACGGTGTGCCGTCAGTATCTGCCGCATTCCGCTTAATCCTTGAACACTTGCCGAAGACGTGTCAGGTTTCGAAAACCTGACACGTCTCGGCACAATCTATTTCGGATGAATTAGTTACCCAATTCTGCATCCAACGCTGCGGCTGCCGCGTCAAGGGTTGCTTGTGGATCCTCGCCGATGGCGATGTCGG
Source organism: Anaerolineae bacterium (assembly GCA_025929715.1). Classification (GTDB taxonomy): domain Bacteria; phylum Chloroflexota; class Anaerolineae; order Promineifilales; family Promineifilaceae; genus JAAYYY01. Next base: position 665 of record JAICPS010000483.1, read on the forward strand.
TGATGGCTTGTTTGAAGGTGTCGAAGAAGAAGGTGTACTCGGGCACTGCCGGGCGCGTCGCCGCGCACTCCTGAAGCTGCGTCATGAAAATGTTCCAGGGATACTCCTGGAACTTTTCGCCGCTCTCGATGACCGACTGGCGGGCTGGCAGATAACCGCTGGCCTCGACCCACTCTTCATGCGCTTCGCCGGTCATCCAGTCCAGCAGCATCCACGATTCCTCAGGATGTTCGGTTCCCGCGGCAATCGAGACGTTCCAGCCGCCGGTCATGACGCTGCATTGCGCGTCTTTGAACATCGGCACGATGGTGTACTCCACGTCAGGGAAGTCGGTATCGAGGACCGGACGGAACGTGCTGGGCGCCTGGAAGACGGCGATGGCGCCGGTCTGGAAACCATCAGGAATCGGTTCTACGGCAATGACCCCATGTTCGGTGAACAGTTCCCCATACCAGGCCAGCGCTTCGACCGTTTCCGGGCTGTTGAGGAACCCTGTCGCCGTGGTCAGGTCCTCGGATAAAACCTGGCCGCCATGCTGGTAGACGACGGGCAACACTGACCAGTCCTGTAACTGCCGCTGCACGCCAAAGCCCCAGACGCTGGTCTGATCGCCGGAACTCTGCGTAAGCTGCGTGGTCACGTCCACGAGCTCTTCCCAGGTCCAGGCGTCTTCGATGGTCTGCGGTAGTTCAATGCCCGCTTCTTCCGCCATTTGCGTGTTCACATAGAGCGCTTCCGTCAACTGGTGCATCGGCACGCCGTACGTCTGGCCTTCATACTGCGTCTCGATCCACGAAGAAGCAAGGAAATCATCTCTTGTTTCCTGTGTGATCAGGTCGTCCAGGGGCATCAACGCCCCTTGCTCGGCGAACGAAGCGATGCGTACGTCCATCCAGAAGACGTCAGGCGCATCGCCCCCTGCGAATGCCGTGGAGACCTTCTGGTGATACTCGGCGAACGGGTAAGAATCCAACTGCACGTCAATTTCAGGATGCGCTTCCTCGAACGAGGCGACGATTTCCTGCATGGCGTTGACCAGCCGGTTGTCTTGCTGCATCCACAGGCGCACCGTCACCTGCTCGCCCGTTTCTTGTTCGCCTTCTTGGCCCTCTTCTTCCCCGGCCGGCTCTTCTTCCTCGCCGGTATCCGGCGCGGGCTCTTCTTCTGTTTCGCCGGGATCCGTTGTGGTCCCGTCCGTATCCGGCGGCTCCTCGCCCTCCTGAGCGCCGCCGCAGGCGACCAGCGCCAACATCATGACGAGCAACAGCGCGATGAGCCAGTGAATACCGTTTTTTCTAGCGAATGACATGGAAACCTCCTCTCTTTTATTGTTCTTCTTCAATTTCGGCCCGGCGCGGTATGGAAACCGCGCTACAACTGACCGCCATCCGCCCGTGACACGGTGCGCAGGCCCGGATGCCAGAAGCGTAATCCTGCGGCGGCTTTCTCGCGGTCCATCTCTGCCAGCAATAAGACCGCGCGATTCGTAGCGGCGACGGCGCGCTCTACGCCGCTAACCTGAAAGCTGTTGTCATTGCGGTTGGCAACCACGGCGAAAATCGCCCCGGCGCGCAGGCCGTACAGTCCGGCAATCGTGAGCAGCGCCGACGACTCCATCTCGAAATTAAGAACGCCTGCTGCCTGCAAATCGGGCAACAGGTTGCGAGAAAAGCTTGGCGCATACTCCTGCCAGCCGGGCCGTCCCTGGCCCAGATACCAGGAATCCGTCGATGCCGTCACTCCCACGTGGTAAGTGAATCCTAACGCGTCACAGGCCTGAATGAGGGCCATTACCGCTTCCGGATGCGCCGCCGCCGGATACTCGGACCTCACGTATGCCTGGCTGGCGCCGTCCAGGCGCACGGCGCCGCTGGCGATGATCAAATCGCCCAGCGCGATTTGCGGCTGGATACAACCCGTCGTGCCCACACGCAACAGCGTGCGCGCCCCCAGACGCGCCAGCGACTCGACCACTGTTGCCATCGCCGGGTTGCCGATCCCTGTCGAAATGGCGCTGACAGCCTCGCCTTGCAGCGTGCCGGTATGGGTCACAAATTCACGATTCTGCCCTGCTTCACGGAATTCATCCCAGCCAGCGGAAATCAGAGCCACGCGACCTGGGTCTCCCGGCAGCAGAACCGTGGGCGCCACGTCCTTTGGGCCGACCCGGAGATGGTAGTTCAGCCCTTCAGCCGTAAACGGCGCCGACGCCGATTCGAAGTGCGGTTTGCTCATACGGCTACCCCCTCCATATTTCGCTGCTGTCGTAATGCCGGGCCATGCGTGGCGGCCCAGGCAGCGGCGCGCGACACAGCCTCCTGAGCGTCGTCTGCCAGCAGGCATCCATTGGCGACGCGCTGACGTCCGGCAACCCACACGTTGCTCACGTCCAAGCCTCGCGTGGCGTAGACCAGGCCCGCGTATGGATCGTGCCACGGTTGCAGGTGCACCCCGTTTCGGCGTATTGTGATGACGTCCGCTTCCTTGCCCACGGTCAGCGATCCCACACGGTCGCCCAGATCCAGGCAGGCCGCGGCCTCGCCGGTTGCCAGCGCAAGCAGCTGCTGCACGGGCATCGCGCAGGGGTCGCCTGCCGCTGCCTTGTGCAGCAGTCCTGCTATCTTCATTTCGCTAAAAAGGTCCATACCATTATTAGAGGCCACGCAATCGGTGCCCAGGCCCACGCGCACGCCGGCCGCTTTCAGCGCCGCGATTGGCGCGATTCGCCCCTCGATCTTGGCGTTGCTCGCCGGGCAGTGGGCGACCCGCACGCCGTGGCGGGCGAGGATTGCTGCCTCTTCCTCGTCCAGATAGATGCAGTGGGCGGCGACCACGTCCGGGCCCAGGAAGCCAATGGACGCCAGGTAACGCGCCGCGCCACGGTAACCGCGACGTTCAACTTCCGCCAGCTCCTGTCGTGACTGGGCCAGGTGGATGAAGATGAGCGCCTCATAGCGATCGGCCTGCTGCCGCGTCCAGCGCAAAAGCTCGGTGCTACAGCTGTCGGGCCCAACCGGACCCAGGCCCACCTGAATCAGACCCTTGTTTCTGGCGCCGTATTCTTCCAACAGGGCCAGCGTTTGCGCCTTGCGCAGTTCGGCGTCGCGGTCGACC
>JAICPS010000329.1 GCA_025929715.1 Anaerolineae bacterium
ACGATTGTGGACGATGACCGGCAGATCCAGTTCGGCCGCCAGCTCCAGCTGCTGCGTCAGCGCGCGCTGCTGGGTTTCATGGGGTGATTTATCCCAGTGATAATCTAGGCCGATTTCGCCGATGGCCACAACCTTGTCGTGAGCCGCCAATTTGCGCAGCGCCTCGATCCATTGATCTTGCCACAACTCGGTCGAATTGGGGTGGACGCCAACCGCTGCAAACACTGATGGATAGCGATCTGCCAGGTCCACGACGACGCCGCAATTATCAAGATCCAGCGCCGGAACGACGACGCGTGAGACGCCCGCTTCCAGCGCGCGAGCGACGACTTCGTCGCGATCCTCGTCGAATCGCTGGAAGTCAAGGTGACAGTGAGTATCAACCAGCATTGTTTTTAATCCAGGAGTCCGGCACCCGAACACAAAGGACGTTACCGCGTGCCGTGAGTTGATCCCCCGCATAGAGTTCTGATTTGACGGTGGTACGACGGCCCTGGATCTCAGCGACCGTGGCGCGCACGGTGAGTTGCCCCTCGATAGGCGTCGGCTTCAGATAATCGACGTGCAGCGAAGCGGTGACATAGCGCAGGGGTGGATCGCTGTCCATTTGGCGGCCCTCCGCCCGATAGGCCGCAGCCGCTGCCGTGCCTGTACTGTGGCAATCAATGAGCGAAGCGATCAGGCCGCCGTAGACGTAACCGGGAAACGCCGTGTGATACGGTTGTGGCTGGAAGCGACAGACCGCAACGTCGCCCTCCCAGTAACTCTTTATCTGGAGTCCCTGCTCGTTGAGCCGGCCGCATCCATAACAGACGCTGCCGGTCGTCTCTTCATAATAATCCTGAAATGCTTTCTCTTGGGTCATTTCGAAATGCGTGTGGGTAAATGTGCTTCCGGCACGCGAAGCTCTTAATCTTGTTGTAGTCCCGCAATGCGCAATCCGTCTTCAATGACTGCGTGTACTTTGTCCTCGTGCGTTGTCTCGGTGTAGACACGAATGATCGGCTCCGTGCCGCTAAAACGGACCAACAACCAGCCGCCATCTTCCATAACAAACTGGTGACCATCTATCGTAACGATATCCACCACTTTGAGGCCGCCGAGGCGCTCTGGTCTGGCCGACGCTACATTCTCCCGAATTTCATCCTTGCGGTTCTGGTCAAACGTCGTATCGACGCGATCGTAGTAGTGCGGGCCAACCTTTTCAAATAATAGATCGAGGAGCTGCGAGGGCTTCTTGCCGGTTTGAACCATCATATCGAGCAGATATAGACCGGCGAGGATGCCATCGCGCTCGGGAACGTGGCCGCGGAACGCGTAGCCGCCGCTTTCCTCACCGCCAATCATAGCGTCTACTTCCACCATTTTGGGCGCGATGTATTTGAATCCGACGCCTGTTTCGTAGACCGGCACGTCATAAATCTTGCCTAGCTTATTGAGCATCTTGGTTGTCGAGACTGTCTTCACGATCGGTCCCCGTTCGTTACGAATCTCCAGAAAATAGTAGCCAAGCAAGCCAAAAACGCGCAGTTGGTCAATGAACTGTCCATTCTCGTCGCCGAATCCCACGCGATCGGCGTCGCCGTCGTTAATAATCGCCACGTCGGCGCCCACCTTAGTCACAAAACTCAGGCCATGGTCCACGTTCGGTGGAATCGGCTCGGGCCGCGTCATGTGTGGAAACAGCGGGTGGCGCTCATTGTGCACTTCATGAACCTGGGTCGTACCGCCCGCCAGCAGCCGGGGAAACCATCCTGCGCCGTTGCCCCACATACAATCGACCAGCACCTGGAATCCAGCGTCGCGAATTGGATCGGTGTCTACCAGACGATTGAGCAGCGCTTCGTAAGCAGGAACCGGATTAAACTTTTCGACCAGGCCGTCGCTTTGTGCGTCGTCGAGTCTTCTGCGCTTGACGTCGCCGTCCGCGTTGGGGATCAGTGATTCGATCACCTTCAATTCATCAGGTGGAATCGCACCACCGCGCGGGTCACGTACTTTAAACCCACAATCAGTGGGCGGATTGTGGCTGGCAGTAATATTCACAGCGCCACCAGCCCCGCGATCGACCACCGAAAAAGATATTGCCGGTGTCGGCGTGGCGCCGGCGGTCAGCCAGACGTGAATGCCATTAGCCGCGAGGACCTCGGCAGTGGCCGCCGCGAACAACTCCGCGCCGAATCGTTTGTCGTAACCGACCACGACTCCCTTATTCGCAAGGTCATTCTGTCGCAGGTAGTGGGCAAATCCCTGGGCGCAGCGCCGCACGTTGGCGAAGGTGTAATCTTCGGCAATCTGACCTCGCCAGCCGTCGGTTCCAAAAACAATATCTGTCATTCAAGCACTCCTTCTTGGTTGCGAGTCGGGCTCGCTAATACGCTCGGCAGCATGCTGCCCAATTCAGACGTGCTACATCGGGGTCTCGCCGTTGCGCAGCATGCGCAGGTCGCTATCGACCATGAGGCGCACGAGTTGCCTGAACGTCACTGTAGGCTCCCAACCCAATTTCTTACCGGCCTTTGTGGGGTCTCCTACCAGCAAATCGACTTCCGCCGGGCGCATGAACTGTGGGTCCTGCACGACATACTCCTTCCAGTCGAGATCCATGTAGCTAAACGCCTCGCCAAGAAATTCCTCTACCGAGTGCGTCTCGCTGGTGGCAATAACGAAATCATCAGGGATATCCTGTTGCAGCATCAACCACATGGCTCGCACGTAATCACCAGCAAAGCCCCAATCCCGACGAGAGTCCAGGTTGCCGAGGCGCAATTCGTCCGTCATGCCCAGCTTGATCATCGCCGCATGGTGCGTGATCTTGCGCGTCACAAACTCAAGACCGCGTCGCGGTGATTCATGATTGAACAGGATGCCGGAGGTGCAATGCATGTCATAGCTTTCGCGATAATTGACTGTGATCCAGTGTCCATATACCTTTGCCACGCCGTACGGGCTGCGCGGATGGAATGGCGTCGTCTCACGTTGGGGCACCTCGCGCACTTTACCGAACATCTCGCTGGAGCTGGCCTGATAGAAGCGAATCTGGGGATCCACCAGGCGGATGGCATCCAGCAGTCGGGTTACGCCGAGCGCGGTCGCCTCACCCGTAAAAACCGGCTGCCCCCAGGATGTCTGCACGAATGATTGCGCCGCAAGATTATATACCTCGTCAGGACGGTGCTCTTCGAGCAAATGTATCAAGGAAATCTGGTCGAGCATATCCCCGGATACCAGTTTCAAGCGATCCTGGATATGCGAAATTCGATGGAAGTTGAGCGTGCTCGTCCGACGCACCATTCCAACCACGTCATAACCTCTTTCCAGTAGAAATTCGGCCAGGTAAGAGCCGTCCTGACCGGTAATTCCTGTTATGAATGCAGTGGGCACTAATTTCTCCTCTAATTCTTGAATCACTCAGTCGGAATCATTCACGATGGGACGAGGATTATAGCCTACGCTCCCTGATCCGCCAGATAGTCGCGCAGAACAGCAGCGCAGTGCGCGACAAATTGCGGCGCCCGTTCACGCAGCTTAGGATTATCCGCACGGCCCGCCATATACACGGCCATCAAAAGCGTCCTGGCGGCAGTGAACGTTGGTAGGAGCGCCAGTTGATCATCTGGTAGCGGCCGAACAGCTCGATAGCCAGTGAGGTGCGCCTCGCATAGCGCCGGAAAGTCGGGCTGCGCCTGCAGATACCATTGCGTCACTGCCAGATCATAAACGAAATGGCCCCAGCCGCAGTCGTCGAAATCAATGGCCCGTACTTCATCTTCATAGAAAAGGCAGTTACCGTGGTGCAAATCAGCATGAATCAGGCCAAACGTCTCTCGGCCTTCCCCAGTTCCGTCGATAGCAGTCTGAAGATGGTGGCGCGCCAGGGTGAACGTCGCCAGGTCGTGTGGAGCAAATATCGCCGCTCCCTCCTGGTATCCCTTCGCGAGCAGGCGCTGCATTTCCCCCGGTTTGTCTTCGCTGCCAAACTCTACATTGTGTCGCACGAAATCATCGGGTGGATCGAACAGGATTGCGTGTTCATGGAGCTGCGCCGTGAAGCGGCCGACGCGTTCCAGCGCCACCGGCGACAGACGGCCCCTGTAGAATTGGCCTTCCACCCACTCAAACAGTATACAGCACCGTTCGTCCGGCAGGCCCGGCGCGCCGGCTTTTGACACCACGTCACCCTCTCTATTTGGTACCGGCTTTGGCACCACCAGGTCTGTTTCACGGCATATCGCTGCCAGCCACATCGCCTCCGAACGAATTTCGGCTTCGGTTCGATGATAGGGTCGATTCACTCTCAATACATACTGTTTATCTTTTCCGGCTACACGAAAAGTCGTGTTCTCCAGATGCAAAAGCGTCTGAAACTCTCCTACATCGATCTCGTACTGGGCGAGCGCTTCTGTTGCCAGCCTACGCAAACGCATGATCTGTCCACGGTGGGTCAATTGCTCGAAGGGCTTCATAGCGTTCAGTATAGCCCAGGAGTCGAAGGCTCCACAAACGAAGGCGCTATGCCGGAAGGCACTTTGTCGCAAGGGACTCGCGCTTTATAATCGCCGTTCATGAAGCGTTCCTTATGGCTCGCCCTCTTTGCCACGCTGCTGTTCTTCTGGCTCGCATTAGACAGCATGATCGGCGACAGCCCTACAATGGACGAACAAAACCACCTGGCGCGCGGGCTGGCTTTTTTGCGCACTGGCGATCCGCGCCTTAGTCTGGAACATCCGCCTCTGGTAAACGCCCTCAGCGCGCTTCCGTTGCTGACCCTACCCGACGTCAGGCTGCCGACGGATCATCCTAGTTGGTCAAGGCCGCAAGGCTGGTACGAATTCGCCGACCTGCTTTTGTGGCAGTACAACCACGACGTCACGCGCATGATATTCCTCGCTCGGATGCCCATCGTCTTTCTCACGCTCGGACTGGCTCTCACCGCATTCCGTTTCGCCGAAAATCTCTGGGGTCAGCAGGCCGGGCTGATTGCGTATCTGCTGCTCCTCTTTGATCCCAACATTCTGGCGCACGGCCGCTATTCGACAACTGATTTGGGAGGGTCGCTTTTTCTTTTTCTGGCTGCGTTTCTCCTTTGGCGTTGGTGGCATAGCCAGTCGGGTGGCGTCGACCGCGCCTTACTGGCAGGCTTTGGCCTTGGACTGGCTTACAGTAGCAAGCTTTCCGCCCTGGCATTCGCGCCCATATTCGGCCTACTGTCGTTATTACCGCTATTTTCTGGTTCGTGGCATTGGCGGAGCGCACTGCGCCGGTTTACGCAATTTTCTGTAATGAACCTGCTGGCCTTGCTGGTCGTTTGGGCTTCATTTGGATTTCAGTGGGGACCACTTCAATTTGCCGATCCTAGTCTCTCGTTCCTAAACAAGGTCGCGGCACCAATGCCCACGTTTTGGGCCGGGATCGAGCAGATCCTCTTTATTAGCGAGGGCGGCCGGCCCGCATTTCTGCTTGGAGAGACGTCTACCGATGGTTTCCCCGCTTACTTTCCCGTTGCCTTTATCGTCAAG
>JAICPS010000031.1 GCA_025929715.1 Anaerolineae bacterium
GCTTGAAGTTGCCAATGGTAATAAACATTTCATCGCCGCGCTTGCGCAGCCGGACCTTACCACCCTGCACGAAGGGCAACGGCAATCGCAACAGATACACGCCGCCCTCTCCTTCGACTACTTCTTGCACGATGCCGCGATAGAAGACTTCACCGGGATCACTTTTGCCGAAACAGTCTACGGCCAATTGCGACAGCGCCTCGATACCCACGACCTCATGAGCATAATAGGGCACGCGCCACAGGGGAAGCGGGCGGAAGGTATCTTCGATTACCTGGAGATACTTTTGTTGCACCTGGCGACGTTGCCGGAAAAACTCACCTTCGTCGAGATCGGGGGGCAGAATACGATTGATAACAACACTGTCTACCGGATAATTAAACAGGCCCAGATAGCTGATGGCTCGTTCTGCCTCGCGCACGACCATTTTCTCCGGTTGCACCACGACGCGATAGCTACTCACCTCCGGATCGCTCAACGTTTCGCGAAGCTCCGCAGTCGCGTCGTCCAGCTTGCGCAAGGCCTCCATAACCTCTGCCGGCCCTTGCAGCAGACGGCCGGCAAACGGCCGTAAGAGATTGACCATTCCTCGCTCCCAGCGCGACAGGTGTCCGGCGTACCAGCGGAACGTGTCCGGCATCGTCAGCAAACGGATTGTCTCCCCGGTTGGCGCGGCGTCGATTATCACACGGTCGAAGTTGCGCTCTTTGGCCTGCTTGTTGATGTGCAGCAGGCTTACAATCTCGTCCATGCCGGGAAAGGCTGAAAGTTCATCGGCGACAACCCGATTTAGACCTTTGCCCGCGATCAGACTGGATGCAAATTCTTGGAGCGTATCCCAATAGTTATATATGTCGGCGACGACGCTGATTTCCTGGGCCCATAAGTTGTTGGCGACTTCTTGCGGCTTGTGCGAAAGCTCAGTATCCAGAGAATCGGCAAGGCTGTGGGCAATGTCGGTACTTGCCACCAGCGTCCTGAAACCTAGCTGGGCGGATCGTAGGGCCGTCGCCGCAGCGACCGTGGTCTTGCCAACGCCCCCTTTACCCAAATACAGAATAATGCGCATTGAATGCTCCAAGTTTGACTTTAGTGGTCGCTCAAGCATAATCCACATTTATCATTTACGCATCATGGCTCTCCTCGTTGCAAACACATTTCGAATCGCGTATCGTCATTGCAACCTTTTTTCGTAAGCTGCGTATTGACTATTGCGCGGGCCCTCTTGCTGGCCAACCGCTTACATAACAAGTGATAGATTCCATTCACAATTAAGGAATTGGAGACATGGAGACATGAGCCCTCAAAAGACAGCCGATCGATATACCGAGTTAGAGCAATCGTTAAAGCAACTGCCGTTTATTAGCCCGGCGCAGGTTCAACAATGGGTAGCGTTGCAGCGAACGATTGACAGCACGCGAGATTACTTGATTCGCGCCGTTCCCCAGGCGCAGTTTAGCGTGGAAGAAGCAGAAAAGATCCTCGATCAGCGCACATATACGCTGGTTTTCTTTGGCGGTACCGGCGCAGGGAAGAGCACCCTGATCAATGCGCTGTTAGGTCGCAACCTGCTGCCCACCGGCGCGGTGACGGCCGTTACGGGAACTATCGTGTACATCGAGCAGGCCCGCGAAGAAGAAAACGAGTCGCTTACACTTGAATATTGGAGTCGCGACGAATTCGCTTCACGCGTGCGCCGCCTCTGTCAGCTAAGCGAAATAGAGAGTTTTGACATCACCAATAAAGGAGAACGGGAGCAGGCGCGCGAGAGTATCAAAGAACTGCTGGAGACGAGCCGTGACAACGCTAAGACTGAACGCGACGAGTACCTCGAGATTTTGTTGGACTGCATAAACACCTTTGAAGTCCACAAAGAGCTGTTCCTGAATGGGCCACCCGTCCCTCAAGTCTTGCCCCTAGACGACGAAGAATCATTAAAGCATTTGCGTGAAGATGGCTTCAAGGGTAGTCCGGATCGCCGAAAGATCCGACTCATTCGCTCGGCCACCTTTCGTATTAAGCCCAGAGCGGGGCAACCCAATCTGTTGATGGACGGCCATCTGCGTATCGTAGACGTGCCCGGCCTTGGCGCGGGCATGAAGCTGCACGAAGCCATTACGCTCGAAGAGATGAAGCGCGAGGATGCTATGATCGTCCTCGTTACCGACGCCGGCCGCCAGCGCGTGGACGAAATGAAGTCGCTTTCAGCCGTAAACTGGATTAAAGAGAACCGCCTTCATGGGCTCTCCGGAAGTGACCTCGACGAAGCCGCTTCGAAGATTTTTCTAGCGGTCAACGGCGCAAACGTCCGCCAGGCTTTTGATCGCCTCAACTCCGGTCTCCCAGAAGCAGAGCTTGAGGTGAAAGAGGTGACGCGTTACATAGCTCCCAACTACTGGGAACGTTACGCGGGGCGTGGCCATAATCGACCCTACTTTCTAGTTATGGCGCCTCCTGCCCTTTACGTGCAGGATCCCGAGCACGCGCCGTCTGAGTTTGAAAGCGAGACCGAGCGCATCCTCAAGCTATTCGAAGACCAGCTCGGCAACGTGGACCGTTCCGATCCGCTGGCCCCGGATACCCAGGAAGCGTTGCTACGCCTGAGTGAAGTGCCACTGCTGCGCGAACGGCTCATCGAATTCATCAAGAATGAGCGAGTCCGCAGCCAGCTTCGCGAGGCCGCCATGCGCGTGCGCAATTCGTTGCAGGCTCTGCGCTTCTACTATGAGAAGCAGTTGGCGGCAAGAGGCGTTCAGCCACCATTCTCGACCAGTTGGGAATCGCTACAGGAACGCCGCTATGAGAATGTGCTGCAACGCCAGCAGAAAGAGCTGCCCCGCGCTTTTCACAATTCCCTGTTGGAACTCAGCCAGCGTTACAACGACGATACGCGCTTCCAGGCGCTGCTGCGGCCGACGTTGACTGGTATCAAAGACATGGTCCAAGACTCGGTGCAACGCGAAATCGACAGTCTGCTGGAAAGTTACGGCACAGAATACTGGGACGACCGCGACGTAACCTATGACAGCCTAATCTGGGGCACCAGCGGCATTGAAGTTCCGATCAAGCGCATACTTTACCAGGTTGAGTTGGTGATGCAGGAAGCCGTCTCAAGTTTTATGCCCGAGCTCGCCGAGGTCATTTCTAATGAGCTAGAGCGCACCCTGGAGGCGCACGAGATACGCAACAGGCTAGAACGGGCAAGCTACGGGCAGGAGTATCAGTATACGCTGCCTGATGCACCCGCCGAAAGTTTCGACCTCATCGGCGCTTACGAATCTCTGGTTCAGCGAGTAACAGGCAATTTCCGTCATATTTGCCGCCAGGCGACGATGTACGAGCTGGTTCGTCCCGAGCGTTCGATCCACAGCCAACTACGCAGCAGCGAGGAACAGCTTGCCCTACCGGACAACGATCGCTTGCTAGACGCCATGCTGCATGGACCGGAAAGCGTGCGCCGTGAATGGCAGTCCCGATTGCAGACGGTGGAAGCAGCCGAAGCCGAGGCCACGCCGGAATCTCTTCCGGAAGAAGATATTGCCATCAATATTCTGGATCAGCCGGCGACCGCCGACCTCGGCATATCGTTCCCGGCCGGCCAAACGGGCTCCGCAGCCGGCGGCGCCGACTTGGAAGCCAGTTATGCCCAGAAACTTGACAACATCGCCCTGAAGACGAATCGTATATTCGGCGAGATAGTTGACGACCTCTTTGGCGATGACCAGCTTCTTCCACGCTTGCGGCGCCTGTTTTGGCTTGAGGCAACAAAGGCCGAGCGTGACTTTAACAATCACATCGTCAAGCCCATGCTAAGACAGCATGACCGCAAACTACATGATGACGAGTTGCGCAAAGCTATGGAAATTGATCTCGAGTCAGTCTCCGATCTGGAGGAGTTAATGCGTACCTGGGAAGGCTTACATCGTCTCGAAACTGAGTTGCCGGCTTGAGGAGTTAGGGATGTCCGATGATGCCAAAGTAGTGGCCAGAGACCTGATCGGGTCTATCAAGAATGAGCAACAGTTAACGATTTTCGCCATACGCCTCCGCGCCTGGCTGCTCACGGAGCAGAAAACGGATCAGGTCAGCGTTCAGGACTTCCAAGAATCGCGGGCGCGCGCCCTGCTACGGGCTGCATCTGTAATCGACGACGCCACGCTGGCCGACTTCTCTCGCCTCGTGTCCACGAGCAGTGGTGCGCGTGTTGCGCTGCACGACCTTTTGCAAACCGGCGGGCTCGCTGTACTGGGAGAAGTTAGGGCGCTCGCCGTGCTGGCTCGTCAAGCCGGGGAGGAGCCGGCGGCGCCAGCGTCAGAAGTTCCCTGGCTGTCACTGGCTTTGAGCTGCCATGCCTGGCAGCGCGGATATCCGGTTGCGCAGTTAGATCCGGCTTTCCCACCGGAGCGCTTCAGTCCGGCCGGCCAGGTCGTCATGCACACTGCGGGCTTTCTTCGCCAACAGGTACAACGTAGCGCCACGGACCGTGACAGGATCGCTCGCTCGCTTGCCGCTCGAACCGCAGATTCGCCGGCCAATCTCGACGAGCTACAACCGGAAGGCGCCATACCGCCGCTACCGCCCCACTTTCGGCCGCCGATTCCGGTGCGTTATCCCGAAATGGCCCGTGAAACGCTTACTGTCGATCCCAATCAGGAACAGCCCTCGGCCCCTGTCGCCAGAGGCGAGGCGCTGGTCATTACCGAGGATGATTTGCAAAGAGGCGCTGCCGAATACGAAAGCCAAACCACGGAGCAAACACCGCCCCGGCGCATGCCCTCTATTCGCATCAGCCGCGACCAGGTGGAGCCACCACAGCAACCGGCACCACAGTTGCCCAGCCCGATGCCACCCAGCGCCGTCGTGATGCCCACAAATACGGCCGAGTCGCGTCCCGGACTCACGGTGGCGCTGCGGCAGATGTTCCGATCTGAGGAGCTATCAAGCACGAAGCTACGCGTCTTGGCCCAGGAATATCCAGACGGCCCGGGCCTTTACGGTCTTCAGGTTAAAGTGACCTGCAAAGGTATCCGCAGCTACGTGGCGGGAACCACGGATCGCGACGGACGTTTTGTAGCTGAGTTACCCGTCCGGGCGCTGGAAGGGCTTACTTATGACGTCGATCTGACCTGGCCGCGCCAGACCGGCGGCGAAACGGAGCGCAAGTCAATCACCCTGCATGCCGACCGCACCGAGTTCACGTTACCATTTTACGTTGCGCTCCAGGGCGGTACACAGGCCCCGGAACAACAGTCCGCCTAAGCGGCCGCCGGCATGGGCGGGCTACCTATTCTTGAACGAAAATATGGAAGATTGGGTACAACTCACAGACGACGACATCGAACGCGCTCAGCGGCTCTTGCGCGAATCGCCGCCTACTCCCGACGCGATCACCATTACTTCGGAAGACGTTGCGCCGCCAGGCGATGAATCTGAGGATAGCGCACGCCTGCTTACAATTACCAGCGACGATTTGCAGCCGGCGCAGGCCCAGCCACGGCCCGCGCTCTCTGTGTCGCGGCTGGAAAACCTTATGTTCCATTTGGTGAACGGAACGCGGCAGCACCACCTTCCGGGGTTGTTTGGAACGGCACAATTGCTGTGGCAGGATGAACTCGCCGCAGTGGCGCGGCAGCATTCGGCCGACATGCTGCAGCGGCAATATGTAGCGCACGTTACTCCAGAGGGAATGACGGTTGCTCAGCGTCTACGCCGCAACCATATCGGCTACATGGCATGTGGTGAGAATATCGGCATCGTGTATGGTCAAGCCGCCCATAGTGAGCGCGCCGCGCACGACATACACAACGCCTTTATGAGCCAACCACGCAGCCTCACCAACCACCGCGGCAATTTGCTAAATCCGATCTGGACTCATGTGGGAATTGGAATTGCCTACAATCCCGACGGGGCGCTTGTAGCTACGCAAAACTTCATTTCTGCTCCTGCCAGTAGGTTCAGGCGCAGGCGGACAGGCCAAGCAAGGTGACCGGCACTTTAGAAGGGCCAGTCACCTGAGAAAAGATATTCATGGAAAAAACACTGGTCATTACGGATCCCGATAGCGACCGTTACCACACTTTTGGCTATATTAGCTGGTGGCAGCAAGAAGTCGTGCGCAACGCAACCGTGCTGGTTATCGGTGCCGGCGCACTGGGAAACGAAGTCCTGAAGAATCTGGCGCTGATGGGTATCGGCAATCTGCTCATCGGCGATTTTGACACCATTGAAGACGCCAATCTCAGCCGCTCGGTTCTCTTTCGGCAGAGCGACCGGGGCCGGCGGAAGGTAGACGTTGCCGCAGAGCGGGTCAAGGAGCTTAATCCTGACGTCCACGCAAAGGCGTGGCACGGTGACATCAACTACGAGTTGGGACTTGGCGTATTTCGCCACGTCGATGCCATTGTCGGCTGCCTGGACAATCGTGAGGCGCGGCTTTCAATTAACCGCTTCTGTTGGGCTGTAGGGCGTCCATGGGTTGACGGCGCGATACAGGAGCTGATGGGTATCGTCCGTGTCTTCTGGCCCGACAAGGGCGCCTGCTACGAATGTACGCTGACCGACGCTGATTATCAGGCCATTAATCTTCGTTACTCGTGTCCGCTTCTGGCTCGCGAGAATCTGCTCCAGGGCAAAGTGCCCACCACGCCCACCAGCGCCTCAATCGTCGCCGCGTTTCAGACGCAGGAAGCTTTGAAGTTGATTCACGGCATGGAGGTAAATCCTGGAACCGCGCTTATGATCAACGGTCTCACCAACGATATTTACAATACGGAATACCCGGTGAAAGATTTCTGCCTGAGCCATTCCTCATTGGGATCGATAGTCGAGCTGCCATGGGCTACGGCCTGTGGTACGACTCTGGCAGAACTGCTGGATGAAGCGCGCCGCCAGTTGGGCGACGGCGCGGTGCTGGAATTTGACAGTGAGCTCGTCGTAGCGATGCACTGCGCGAATTGCGGAAATGTCGAGCACGTCTTCCAGCGCATGGCGCGTCTGTATGAGAACGCGGCGGTCTGCCCCCATTGCGGCGCTCGTCGCGACATGGAACTTACACACCGCATTGACGGCAGCGAACCCTTTTTACGGCGCACGCTCGCCGAAATAGATTTCCCGCCTCTCAGTATCGTCAAGGCCAGACTGGGCAAAGCGCGATGCGCCTTGGAACTCACCGGCGACAAAGAACGTGTGCTGGCCTTTCACTAAGTAAGGTCGTTCCAAGCGCGACAAGCTGCAACTTACTAACTAAATTTACGTAAATGTAATTGAAGCCATACTAGATTACCAGACCGTTTATGGAGGCACAAAACACATGGCAAGCACAAAAGTAATTATCTACGATCCTACCGGCTCCAAGAAGACCCCTGTCGAACTGCCGGATGACGTTCCGATGCGCCGTCTGATTCCGGCGCTCGTGAGCAAAATGGGATTGCCTACAACGCAAGGGGCTAATCCCATCACGTACCGGCTGGACCACCGTTCGTCCGGCAAACGACTGGCCGACGACGAGTCACTGAATGATGCGGGTGTTAGCGAAGACGACATCCTCAGCTTGTTTCCCGAGGTTACCGCCGGGTAGTGAACTTGATCTTACTGTGTTGGCGCATTCCATAGGAGTAAGCGTTAATCTGGGGTATGGAATGCGCCTTATCTAGCTGCACTGTTTGTGAAGGGGTTCTATGTCATTTGATATTCGTGAAACCAGGTTGCAAAACGATTACCGGCGGATTCGCGAGCTGGTCGATCGCAGCGATGTCATTCACGTTCTCGCAACGGAGGGCGAGCCCCCTGAGAAGTATCTAATCCGATTTACCTGCCGCGGCGTTGAAAAGCTCAACGCGCACGGAAAACCCGTACTGCGGGATTCGCACGAAGTCACTGTTTATCTTCACGCGGAATACCCATTAAAGCAGCCTCAACTCAAGTGGATGACCCCTATCTTTCATCCCAACATCCATGTGACCGGTGCAGTCTGTATTGGCGCTTGGTGGCCGGCAAAGACGTTGGACGAGCTACTCTTGTCGTTGGGCGAAATGATTCAGTATAAGAACCTCGATCCTGGCGATCCCATGAATTCACGGGCGGCGCTGTGGGCCAATCGGAATAAGCACCTCTTCCCAATTGACGATCAGCCCTTAAAGGGAGAGTCAATATCCAATCAGATCAAAATTGGTTCTGTAGAGGATAGTGATGACTACGGCATCAAAATACTCTGACGGATTAGGACGAAATTCTGCGGCCACGTCCAAAGACGCCACGGCTAAAGACGCCACGTTCAAAGAGCAGCGCACGACGCCTCCAGACACGCCCGAATTCTCCCGCGAAATCGCGCAGCTGCCGCAGCGCGACTCGCCGCTAGAAAATCATGCCTACCTTGAACATGGATCGGAGCTTCGACCCTCTCAAGTGCGCCTCATACTCTTTCCCGAAGCCATCGACGAAATTGCGGCGCACGCGATGAGCGACATGCATAGTGAAGTTGGTGGTGTCTTGCTGGGTCAAGCTTACCGCCATTTGGACATGCTGTATGTCGATGTCCGCAGTGCGCTTCCCGTGCTCAGTGATGACCACGGTCCTATACATTTCACCTTCAACGCCGATTCTTGGTCTGACATACATCGCGAACGGATGCAGCGGCATGCCAATCTGGCCATCGTTGGCTGGTTTCACACACATCCAGGACTGGGCGTCTTCTTCTCCGGGGACGACGTCGTCGTGCAATCGGCCGCCTTTGTGCTGCCGTGGCATACGGCTTTGGTCATCGACCCAGTGCGTGCCCGGATGACGTGTTTCGCCTGGGAAAGAGGCGAGATGAACGGGCTGCCAGGCTTTTTTGAGATTCTTTCTGGCCTGGATTCCGCATCGCGGCTGCCCTGGCGCTTTCAGCGGGGCGAGATCTGGAATCAGAGTTCCATCGAACGGTTGGCCGCTGAGCAGGGCGTTGCAACACGGCAAAGCTACGGGTTGAACAATCCCAGTCCATGGCTGGCCGTCCTGGGAAGCGCCCTCGCCATTTTATTGAGCCTCGCCCTGCTTGTCGGCGGACTTCTGCCCCTGAGTAGTCGAAACGAAGCGCTTCAAAACGTGGTGGCATCTCTGTCTGACAGAACGATTCAGGAGGCCAACGCCAATGGCTCGGCCATCTGTCCCGGTGGAGCACTGCAAATCTATTCGCCGTTACCAGAAGAACGCGTCACGTACGGACAGGAAATCACGCTTGTCGGAAACGCCGCCGCTGACCAGACGCGTTTCTATCGACTCGACGTACGGCCGTCTGGCGAGCAGACCTGGTGGCAATTGGGCAGCCTCCGCCGCCGCGTCCACGCCGGTAAGTTTCTCACCTGGGACACGGCTTCGTTCGCACCTGGCGCTTATGAACTCCGTCTGGCAGCCACGAACCGCGCCGGAGACATCCTCGCACAACCTCCACCGTGCGTCATCAGCTTTGAGCTTTCGGCCGCGCCGGATGGTACGTCGTGAGCCCTCACTCCGGAAATTGTTTCGTCGGTAAGGAACCGCCGCATGCTTGAAGTCAGTGAACTCACTTACGCCGCCATCATTACACTTGAGCTTCCTGGAATGGGCCATCCGGCGACGGTATCCCTTACATTGACGCCGCCGGACATAGTGGAGACTGCTCCGGGGCAATACAGGGCGTTGCGCGATTGCACCCTTGCCGATCTAGAGGCATTCGCCGAGGCTATGGAGGCGCAGCTCTGGGAGAAGTATAGAACTGCTCAAATTAACGAGCTGGCGGCTTACGAACCTTCGAGTCTTAAGATTACCCTGATCAACGAAGGTGGCAAAGCGTTGGCGCTGAGCCGCCAGGAAGTATTGCAGCATGCCATTCAACTTGTCGGCGCCGCCGTTGATACTCCTGAGGATGTCAGAGAAGACGATGAACGAGCCGAGACGACCGAACCATCCCCAGGAGAAACCGTGGCCCAGGATCCGTCGCCGTCGCCAGTCGACGACGTACCAGAGAAGGTTGACCAGGCAGCTGAGCCGGATTCCAGCGTTTCGCCTGAAATTCAGGAGCCTGCTGATGGTGAAGCAGCCCTCGACGGGCAAACACAGGACCCCGAACCTGTCCCAGAACCTGCGCCTTCGCTGCCTTCACCCGCCGACGAGCTTCGGATTGCCGGTTTGCGCCGTCCCCTGGGTCATGGAACGCCTTCGGCAGCCGATATCCTCATCAATGAACCGGCGATGCGTGATGCCCAGGCCCACGCGTTGTCGAGCCTGGATCGCGAAGTAGCCGGCATGCTCATTGGCCCAAGGCCGGAGAAACAACCTGATGGGCGTTACGTGGTGCACATTACCGACGTCATCATCGCTCGTCACACGCGGATGATGGGCGCGAGCGTCACCTATACGCCAGAGAGCTGGCGATACGTGACGGATACGCTCCATGAAAAATATCCGAACGAAGAAGCGGTGATTGTCGGTTGGTACCACACACATCCCGGATTTGGCATCTTTTTATCAGGTATGGATCTATTTATCCATCAGAACTTTTTTACTCAGAAGTGGCACGTGGCGCTCGTTCTCGACCCGCGCGTTTGCCGTATGGGCTTCTTTAGTTGGGATCGCAGACAGTCCGAAGTAAAACCATATCAATTTCCCTGGCCCGACTGGGCCCCAGAATCATGGTGAAGCAGGGTACCGGCATCGTGAAACGACGACTATTTGTGCTAAAATAGGTTCCTTATCCTGAGTCAGCCGTCATCCCAAGTGGAACGAAGGATCTCCACGCCGGTGTCACGAAACTATGGGCGAAAACGAAGAACTTATCAGAATTTCCTCCCGCGACATCTCTGAGGCCAATCAACTTAGCCTCAACTGCCCCATCTGCGCCAGCGCGGTGGAGCGTAATGCGGTGCGCGCGGAGATGACAGCAGTCTATTGCACCGCCTGCGAGACACTCTATCACCAGGCGTGTTGGACCCAGAATGGCGCCAGATGCGCCGTTCTGGGCTGCCGGGGAACGGAACACAGGCTTCACGGAGTAGTAGACCTGGGGCCGGTGCTTACCGTAACGCGCTCCGACATACCTCGCGATGTACCGGGTCCATTTGTAGCGCCGAATGGTCGCACCAGGCGACTCAAAGAGAGTGAACGGCGCCTGCAGCGGGAGCTGAAGCGGCGCAGCTTCTTTCGCGATCTCTGGCAGAACCTCCTTCGAGCCATCAAGCTATGGCCATCCGACCCATCCTGATAGATAAGCGTTCCCCGTTTGTCGGCGAGAGTTGCGCGCTCTGCAAAGAGCCGTTTGCGCCAGGCGAAGAAATCATCGTCTGCCCCGAGGACGCCACCAGGCACCATACTCACTGTTGGCGGGCCAACCAGAATCACTGCGCCGCATATGGCTGTGGCGGGCATGGCGTCCCGGTCCTCCGCACACGGTACAGCGAGGATGACGTCCAGAGCATCGAAGGAGAGTCCATCGAAGAATCATCGTCCAAGGTTCGGACCTTACCAACCAGTAGTTTCGGCTGTGCGCAGAGCTGCCTCATCATCGCAATTGCCTTGTCCATAATCATCTTTTCTGTGAGCTGCTTCGGTCTCTGGGCCATGCTAGACTATCTCCTCATCGAGGTACTCGGTTGGCAATATCGGCAACCTCTTTCTGAGGTGCTCAATTTTTTGCCCGCCGCCTTCGCCCATGCTACTCTCTACCTTCCGTTTTCCTAGCAGCCGCCTTCATCGGAGAAAACATGTCCCGCCAATTCTCACTTTTATTAGACCGCATTCACGAAATTCATGACCTGCAAAAAGCAGCCGATCTACTCGCCTGGGATCGGCAGGTAATTATGCCCGAAGCCGGCGACGAAGTGCGCGTACACCAGATCACGACCCTGCGCCGCCTGGCGCATGTTATGTTTACCGATGACAATGTTGGTGAATTAATCGAGGACGCCGCTCTGGCGATAGATGGGGCAGCTTACGAGAGCAATGAAGCCAGCTTGATCCGCTATCTGCGCGAAACCTACGATGAAGAACGCCGTCTTCCGGCAGAATTTGTCGCGCGCGTTTCAGAAATTAGTGGAAAAGCGCACCGGATTTGGGTGCGCGCCCGAGAAAACAACGACTACGCCAGTTTCGCGCCCTGGCTAAAGGAGATCGTCGGACTTGGCCGTGAAATGGCCGAGTTGTACGGCTACGAGAATGAGATCTATGATGCCTTGCTGGACAAATATGAGCGCGGCTCGCGCACCAGTGATGTGCGCGCTTTGTTCTCGGCAACCAGGGACGCGATAGTGCCAATGCTCGCCGCTATCGCCGGCCGGCAGCATATGGTCAGCGATAACGTACTCAGGCAGCACTATGATGTTGACGCGCAAAAAAAGTTTGCCCGGTATATTGCGGAAGCGGTGGGTTATGACTTTGACCGTGGACATCTAGGAACGGCCGTCCACCCCTTCGCCAGTAGTTTTTCTCGAAACGATGCCCGGATCACTTCGCGCTGGTATCCAGACTATCTATGCCCTTCCCTCTTCGGAGCCTTACATGAATCCGGACATGCCATTTACGAACAAAATACCCACGCCGACCTTACCAGGACTCCGCTGGCGAGAGGCACATCGATGGGGATCCACGAATCGCAATCACGGATGTTTGAGAACTACGTAGGGCGTAGCAGATCTTTCTGGAACGCACATTTTCCACGCCTCCAGGAGACTTTCCCCACCCAATTACGCGACGTGACGGCCGAGGACTTTTATCTCGCAATCAATAAGGTCCAGCCCTCGTTTATCCGCGTTGAAGCCGACGAGCTGACTTATAATCTTCATATTATTCTCCGCTTCGAACTGGAACAGGCGTTACTTACCGGAGACCTGACCGTAGCCGATTTGCCCACAGCCTGGAACGACAAGATGAGCGAGCTACTAGGCGTCACCCCTCCTGACGACACTCATGGCGTCCTACAGGATATCCACTGGACAAGGCCTTCATTTGGCTACTTCCCTACCTACGCACTGGGTAATCTATACGCGGCGCAATTCTTCGAGGCTGCACAGCAGCAATCTCCCGCGATTTCCGCCGAACTCGAGGCGGGCGAGACGACCGCATTGCTTTCGTGGCTGCGCGAAAATATCCACCAGCATGGGCGCAAGTTTAAGCCAGGCGAAATCGTTGAACGCGTGACAGGTAAACCGCTAAGCCACGAAGCATTCGTCGATTATGCCGCGGAGAAATTTGGTGAGATCTACGGCCTGCAGTGAAGTGGTCTGGATAGTAAAATCACGGATTACCGTTAAGCGACGCGTCAGGCGAGTTTTCGGGTTCGGCGTCATCTACCACAGGGAATTCCACTCGCGCGCGCGCCACGGCGAGTCCATCAATATCTAGCACGATGAAGCGAACATCCCCGTCATAAGTAAACTCGTCACCGAGTCGTGGCGGCCTGCCGAGGCCTGTGACAATCAAACCGCCGACTGTTTCGACGTCCGGCAGATTATTTTCATCCCCCAAATAGACGTGGTTCGCCAGGTCGTCCAATAGGAAATTCCCTGCTACCTCCAGCACACCCGGCTCCACCAAAGCAAACGGCTCCCTTTCAACGTCGAACTCGTCGTGGACCTCGCCGACAATCTCTTCAATAAGATCTTCCAGGGTAACGATACCGGCCATCCCGCCAAACTCGTCAAGCACAATAGCCATGTGGATGCGCTGGCGCTTAAACGCTGCCAACAGCATCTCGACAGGTTGGTACTCTGGCACCGCCGGGGCGGGACGAAGTATGAGGCGCACATCCAGATTGCCGCGCGTGCGCAACTGTTGGTGTACTAGGTCCTTCAGGTGCAGGATTCCGATCACGTGATCGAGGTCGCCTTCATAAACTGGAAAGCGGCTATAGTTGCTGCTCGCGACCAGGGCCATTAGCTCGTCGAGCGACAAATCGTGGGCAAGCGCCTGAACCTTACGTCGGGGCGTCATCACCTGGCCCACTTGGCGCTCGCTAAAATCGAAAATGTTGAGGATCATCTCCTCTTCATCCTCATTCAGCAGGCCACCCTCAGCGCTTTCACTAACGATCAATTCCAGTTCCTCAGGGGAATGAAGCCGCTGCTGTCCCTGGGCCGGTGGTATGCGTAACACTCTCAACAAAAGGAGATTGCCGACAAAATTTAGAGCACGTACCGCTGGGCTGAGAATCGCCTGCGCCACGTTCATGGGAAGAATCAACCACAAAACAGCTTTTTCCGCCTGTGACAACGAAAGCGCCTTGGGCACCATTTCGCCAATTACGACGTGCAAGTAAGTTACCAGACCCAGGCTGAGGATAAAGGCGATTGTATGCAAAAGACCAGAAGTCACCTCACCTCCGATGCCGCGCTCCAAAAGTGGTTCGATGAAAGAGGCGATCTGTGGCTCTCCATACATGCCCAGTCCAAGCGAAGCCAGCGTGATGCCTAACTGTGCCGTGGCGATATAGCGGTCCTGTTCTCTGGTAGAGTCCAGTATTGCGGCAATCTTGCGAGCGCGCGGATTACCGAGAGCGACCAACTCGTTCACGCGACTCGGGCGTACGCCGATAATGGCAAACTCGGCAGCAACAAAAAGGCCGTTAACGAGCACCAACAACAGCACGATTAGAAGAACGAGCAGCAAAGATGCGTTCGACCCCTCGGCGCCTTGAATCAGTGAGGTCAGTAGAAGCAAGATGCTCGGCCAGCCGAGCGCCAGCACGATGAGCTTACTCATCTTCGGTTATTTCCCATTCCTCAACGCGCGGAACCGGTTCGTTTACGTCAATTTGAACGGACACTTCCGAAACGCCGAGATCTTCCATACGTTCCACCCGGATGGACGTATCGTCAAATTTTACGACCTCGCCCTCGTCAGGCGGGCGACCGAGAGCATGAAAAATAAGGCCGCTAATCGTCGTGGCTTCTTCCTCGGGTAGCGTCAGATTGAGATATTCGTTCACGTCGCTAACGAGCAAATCACCCCGTAAGTGAATCCGTCGCCCAACCTGATCGAACGTCATGATGGCGCTCTCGTCGTCAAACTCATCCTGCACTTCGCCGAACACCTCTTCAATCAGATCCTCAAGCGTGATAAGTCCCGCCGTGCCGCCATACTCGTCAAAAACAACCGCCATATACTGCCGCTTGCTCTGCAACGTCTCCCACACGTTTAGCGCAAGCATCGTTTCTGGAACGTGCACGACCTCACGCAGAATCTCGGCAAGATTATTCTTTTCCTCCACGTAGAGGCGAAATAGATCTTTGATGTGCACAAAGCCGATTACATTATCAATGTCGCCTTGGAAAAGGGGAATGCGCGTATGGCCACTTTCGACGGCCAGATTCAGCAGATCGACAACGGTATTGTTTGCAGCCGCCGCCATAATTCGCGTCCGATGCACCATCACCTGCCGGGCCGTCAATTCTCGGAGGCGGAAAGCGTTACGGAGCATCTGGCGCTCTTCTGCGTCGAGTAGGCCGCCCTCATGACTTTCGGTCACAAGAATTTCGATTTCGGCGGGCGAATGAGCGCGGCCGTGACTCTCGCCATTCTCCAGATTAAATAGATTCAGTAACAGCCGGCCGCTTCCGTTGAACAGCCATATTAACGGGCTGAACAATAGTATTGACCAACGCACCGGAAGCACCACGGAAAGAGCTGTACGTTCGGGATACTGGATGGCTATCGATTTGGGCAACAATTCGCCAATGATCACGTGCAGCGATGTGAAAAGGAACAATACAAAGGCTATCGCGATGGTGTGCGCAGCTGCATTTATGGCCGCAGCCGACGTGATGCCCAACATGCTCTCGACCGGTTGGAGCGCGGCAATAGACATCCCACGATTCAATGCCACGGCGAGCCTTTCCGCCACGTAACGTTCGCCAAAGGCGCCGAGAATCAGGGAGGACAGCGTGATACCTACCTGGCAGGCCGCAACGTAGCGATCCAGCGCCCGCGTATTGGCCATAAGGGGCAGTAGACGGTTGGCCAACGGATTTCCGCGGGCGGCCATCTGGCTGATTCGCGTCTTACGTGAAGCAACCGTGGCAAATTCGCCCGCAACGTACAGAGCCGTTAATAAGATCATCGATGCAACGACGCCAAGCGTCGTAAGTAAAAAAATCATATAGTGCGTTCTAGAAGAAAAGGGCTCCCGCGCAGTATGAGGCAGCCGTTCATGGCGACCACGCCTATGCTCATCACGGAGCAATGCATCATCTCTTGAGGGCGTCGCTGCGAAGGCGATGGGTTATTAGGATCTGAGGGAGGTTCGTCGTTGTCGGCAGTTTGGTCCGGATGCGCGTGCTCCGATCGTTCCGGTACTCTTGTCACGCGTCACTCCCCGGTCGTCGTAGGCCGGCAACCATATCTATGTTCAATTTTTGCCGCTTAAGTGTCACAATCGTTCTCTGTCATAGCCCTCACACAGCTTTAGAGGTTCGCAAATTCACTGTCAGGGCAAGCAAAATTATAAAACAGCAGAAGACATAGGTCAAACAGTGTGAACAACCTTGCTCCCATTTTGTTGGCTCAGTAGAATTCAATTATGGCCTCCGACAATAAGAAACCTATTATCGTAGGGTTCGTCGCCGATCTCATGTTCAATGTACAAATTGAAAGCGTGGTCCAGCGGCTGGATTACCAGATGCGCTGGATTGAACGCCCGTCCGACCTGGCGCCCGCTGACCCCGATGCGCCGGCTGAGTCACCAGGAGAATTGTTACATGGTCAGGGGGGCGCGCTCTTCACCCAGCTAAGCAAATGGCAGCCAGTCCTGCTGATCTTTGACCTCAACAATGAACAGATTCCGTGGCGCCACTGGATTGCTAGCCTGAAATCTTCGCCTGCAACGCGCCGGATACCGATATTGTGCTTTGGCTCGCACGTAGACACCGACACACTTGTCGCTGCAAAAGAGATGGGCGCCGATACTGTTGTTGCACGGTCCCGCTTCAGTAGCGCCATGCCGGATCTGATCCGGCAAAATTCTCGCGGGAAAGATAAGGCGGCGCTTGAAGAAACGTGTGCCTTGCCTCTGGCCGATCTTGCCCGTCAGGGAATCGAAATGTTCAACAATGGCCACTATTATGAGTGCCACGATTTCCTTGAGGAAGCCTGGATGGCCGATGAATCCGCCGGGCGGGACCTATATCGAGGCATACTTCAGGTTGGCATAGCCTACTATCAGATTGAACGTGGAAATTATCGAGGGGCTCTAAAGATGCTCCTTCGTGTGCGGCAATGGCTGGATCCCCTGCCAGCCATCTGTCGCCAGGTTAACATTGCTCGCCTTCGCGAAGATGTAGAGAGGGTACAGCAGGCGCTGGAGAAGTTGGGTCCCGAAGAGTTCAGCGCGATTGACCGCGCGTTATTCAGGCCCATCGAGCTCATATAACCCGGCTATTCACGCAGTTCGGCCAGCGCCACGGCCGCCGCCAAAATATGGCCGCCGACATTTATCCAGACTCCTGCTCCTATCCCAATCGGTTGCCGCTGTAGCGCGGCAAACCCCGCCTGTACTTCTAAAAATACCCAGCCAGGTAGCAGCGCGCCGAAAAACGCGGTTGCCACTATAAGCAGCCACAGGAACCGATTCGGCATCCTCGATAAAAGCGGTGAGAGAAGGGCCAGTGCAAATACAAGGCCGATCATTATCACCCTCCAGAGCCACTCCGCCGGTTCAGCGCCGACAGCTTCCAGAGCGGGAAGAGCTAGCGTACTGATCAGGGGACCGAGGGAGCGCGCGACCCACGTGTGCCATCTCTCTAATGGCCACTGGCTGCTCAAAAAAACGAGGATGAGGCCGACACTGACTGGTGGAACATAAAACAAAGAGCGACCCGGCAAAATTTCGCCGGATCTGACCTGGGGCAGGAATTTTGCCTGCTCGCCCATTTCAAGTCCAATGTAACTTAATCCTGCTGCCTCGTGGGGTAACCAGACCATGAAATAGCCCATCAAGATCATCGTCAGCGCAACGAAGAGCCAGGTCAGGCGGGAGTCAGGGGGCACTGCTCTTTTCGGCAAGTAGGGCGTTCAGACGGGCATCGTCTACTTCTTGCTGCTCAAGAAAGTCTTCTATTGTCGCGCTGTGCCGAAAGCGCAAGGCGAGTGCCGCGACCGAAAAAATATCGTCGACCGTCACAGCGTCCTGCTCGTTTCCGGCTGCAAAGGCGCGCGCTGCTTCAAACAGCGTGATCTCCGCCCGGCTGGACTCAATCCCCATCTCAGAAATTAACCTTAGCCCTTCCTGCTTTGCCGACGCCCCGATACTTACGCGTTCCAACAAAGTGCGCGCTGCGTCGATCTCGTCGGCGAGCGCCATGGTTTGTTCGGCAAAAGCGGCTGCCATGCCTTCCGGGTCGCGCCGGTACCACATAGCCTGTTCATATGCAAGATAGCGTTGTTCTGCATTTTGCAGCCCACGCACCACCGCGCGCAAGCCAAATCGATCAAACAACTGCGGCCGCAGAGTGCCTTCTTCAGGGTTCATGGAGCCAAGAAGGAGAAAATTCGAGCGGTACGACAGTTTTTGTGGTCCCCGTCTCACCGAGTAAAACCCTTGCGAAGCTGCATCCAGTATGGCGTTGGCGATGACGTTGTCCAGCATGTTTACTTCGTCAATATAGAGTATGTGACCGTCGGCCTGTGAGAGTATTCCGCGCTCCAGACGCAGCCGGTGCTGTTCGAGGGCGAGTCGCTCGTCGATGCCGCCTACTACGTCTTCCAGGCGGGCATTCAGTGGCAGATTAACAATGTGTACGCGTTCGAAGCTCGTGAGTGGCTCTCCATAACCCACTTTTTGAGCGCAAGTATCGCAGATAGCGCTTATTCCTCCGGATTCCAGCAAATCCTCAGAGCAGCCATTCTCGCAGAGGCTGCGGCGCGCCACGGGCAATAGATCGGTCAACGACCTGACGGCCGTCGTCTTTGCGGTCCCACGTGGGCCGAGCAACAGCACCCCGCCCACAGCCGGGTTAATGACTGCCAGGGTCAGCGCAAGTTTCATCTCGTACTGGCCGACGATAGCAGGAAATGGAAATGGTTCGACGTCCGCTACGCCATGGTCGACGTAACCCGTTTGGGAAGCCTGAAAGGCCGGCGCCGACCTCAATAGCTCAAGCAGCTTCGAGCGGGCCACTAGAGAATTCCCTGCCGGCGCTGTTCAAGGCGATAATTTTGTCGCGCCTGCGCCCGTTTGTAACGTTCTCTTTCTTCCTCGCTATCACAGATAATCGCCGGAACAGGCGTCGGCTTTCCTTGCTCGTCAAGCGCTACATAGACGAAGTAGGCAGTATTTGTGTGCGTTATTTCTCCACTCAGAACATTTTCGGCATTCACGACAACCCGTGTTTCCATCGACGTACGTCCAACCCACGTCACCTCTGCGGTTACCGTAAGGAGATCGCCCACGTGTACAGGCGAGTGAAAAGCCATGCTGTCGACCACAACCGTTACCGAAGGGCGCCGCGCATGTTTCGTCGCTGCCATTCCTGCTGCCTCGTCACATAGCTTCATGATGATGCCGCCGTGTATGTTGCCCAACGGATTCGCATTTACCGGTCCCATTAACTGCGTAAGCGTCACCCGCGATTGCTCGGGCCGTTTACCTTCCACTCAATTCACTCCATATCGGGACGAGTTTCAGAAATATACATCATTTTGTCCGCATATTCCTCAAACACATCAATGATGTGATACGGTAACTCGCGCATTAATGGCGCCAGAGGCATATTCGCCGGGATCCGTGGTCTTGTAGGCGTCGAAGGGGGCTCTTTGCGCGGCGTCACATCGTTCAAAACGCGCTTCCGCAAAAGCCGTCGATCGTCGCTCATGAAACCCAGGTACTCACCCGCGGGATCGAAAACTTCCCTGCCAATGACAAAACCGACCCACTCCCCATCGGTCGTATAAACGTGGCCCTTCTCGTACACCGCTATCCAGGCACCATCGGTACGATAAATTGGTTCCATCACTTGTTTCCCGCTTCTAGTGCTGTTGTATATGGCATTATAAATACCTCTAATGGCGGCGACAAGGCACCGCCAGATCAGCCGAGCAGTTGCCGGTAAAGCTCAAGCAGTTGTCGGGCAGAATTCTGCCACTGAAAGCGTCGCGACTGCCTGAATCCGGAAGCTACAAGCCGCACCCGCAATCCCACATCATCGATGAGTCGCAGCATCGATTCGGTCCAGGCTTTCTCGTCCTGAGAATCCACGAGCAACGCGGCATCCCCGGCAACTTCCGGCAGGGAAGAAGCGTTTGATGCAATCACCGGTGTACCGCAGGCCATCGCTTCTAGCACTGGCAGCCCAAACCCCTCGTAAAGGCTGGGAAAAACAAAAATGCTGGCCGCACTGTACAGTGCAGGAAGATCGTCGTCGTCTACGAAGCCAATAAACCTGATACGGTCCGTGAGATTCTGACGTTCGACTTCGTCAAGCATCTGCTCGTAGAGCCATCCTTTGCCGCCGGCAATAATCAGGTTGTATGTACTTTCGCTGGCAACGGGTTGATATGCTCTAATCAGCATTTGATGGTTCTTGCGCGGCTGCAAGGTACTGACCGTGAAGATATACGGTTCGTCGCCCAACCCATATTTGTCGCGTACTCTTGCCAGCTCTTGATCAGACGTCACCGGCTTAAAATTCTCGTGAACGCCACTATAAAGCACGGTAACCTTCTCTGCGGGCGTCTTATAGACTCTGATAAGATCGTTCCTTGTTGCGTTGGAATCTGCAAGAACGTGGCTGGCCCGATGTACGGACCACGGAACAACCCGATTTAAATAGCCCACCAGCGCCGGGGTGAAAGTTTCCGGATAATGTACAAACGAAAGGTCATGTACCGTTAAAATCGTGGGAA